>JAVBLX010000217.1:0-31454 GCA_031553075.1 Acetivibrio sp. | reverse complement strand
GACCAATCGGTGAGGATGATTTTTCGAGAGTACGGATGAAAAAACGTAGGTGTAGCGGGCTACACTGAGGCTTTTTCATTCGTGCTCTCGGGAAATCAGACCAGCGAATGGTCTAGTTATTTAGAAGATGGTGCACTAGTGCAAGTGGAATAATGGCATCAAGTTAATCGTTACAGGGCTGTTATCTGGATTGGTTTCCATAATATCTGCCATAAAATCCCACCACTTGCGGTTAATGATTGTATCTGCACTCTGGCTCCACAGTTCTTCATTCTCAATTTCAATGTATCCGAACAGAGTTAGAGTTTCTTTATCCAAAAATATAGAATAATTTTTTCCACCATAAGCATGAATCATGTCAACCATTTCAGGCCACAGTTCATTATGGCGCTTTTCATATTCAGCTTCCTGGCCGGGGTATAGTTTCATTTTAAAACCTTTGATCATTTTGAATTCCTCCTGATATTTGTTGGTTAAGGGACGCTTCGGAAGGGCGGAATTATCTTTCTTCGCAAAGCCTGAGAACATCAGCTGCATGTGAAACGGCCTGAGCGCAGTCCATGGAAAAGGGAAAAAGCCTATTCGGAGCAGGATTAGAAGCAGTTAGCCGAAGCCTTCAAGTTATAGGGTGGTAGGGACACGGACATCCCTACCAGGCCGCTCGGGCACGGATGCCCGTGAAGGCCGACCCGGACGGTGCCAGTAACTTAAAGCTTCGGCTTACTGCTTCTTATCCTGCGGAGCTAAGGCTTTTTTCCCTTTTCCATGGACTGCGCTCAGGCCGTTTCACCCGCAGCGTCCTATCCCCACATTTTATAAACATTCACAAATCTTAGTAAACAGATTTCCACTCATCAATATTAGCTGAATCAAACTTAAACGGAGGTCCAACAATAATTTCCGTACCACCATCAGCCGCAGCCACGATTTCATACTCACCCATATCGCCAGCTGTAAATTTCTCACCTACCGCACCGGTAATCGTTCCATCCACCAAAGCAATTGATGTATAAGCACTTAATCTTCCCACATCAATTGGGTTCCACAGATACATATAAGGACAAGATTTTGCATCACCAATATAATCTGCCATTTCAGATGGAAGTCCAAGTCCAGTTAATCTGCAGGCAGAACCTTCGTCCTGAAGTACTTTCGCTGCTGCCATAATTCCAACCGTTGTTGGAGCACAGATTACCTTTAAGTTTGGATAATTCTGCAATAACGCCTGTGTCTGGTCTACCGATTTCTGATATTCATCATCACCGTATGCGATTTCAACCAATTCCAATCCCGCATATTTAGAATCCTGCATTACTTCTTTCATAGCCTCAATCCACGCATTCTGATTAGCTGCCTGAGAGGTTGCCGAAAGAATTGCCCACTGGCCTTCTCCACCAGAGATATCCAGGATAGCATCCATAAGGGTTTGCCCAATCTGCTGGATTCCTGCCTGATTAACAAAAGTCATACGGCTATCTGGATTAACATTGGAATCTAAAGAAGATACTTTGATTCCAGCATTCATAGCAGCGTTAATCGCTGGCTGAAGAGCGTCATAATCATTTCCAGCAATTGCAATAGAGCTTACACCCTGAGCAACCAGTTCGTTTATCATGGTAATCTGCGCTTCTGCTGTTGCAGACTCCGGATGTTTAATAACACATTTTAAGTCTAAAGCCTTGCATACTTCCTCAAAGCCGGAAGCTGTTTTTTCGTTATAAGGATTTCCAGCCGATTTTGTGATCAAAGCATAAACACCGTCTTTTCCTGCTGACTGAGTATCGGATGTGTCCGCACTGCCTGTGTCCTGGGTTTCCTGTTGTGTGTCGCCGGCAGTTCCGGTGCTGCTGGTATTTTCGGTTTTACTGCTGCATCCTGCCAGGATGGTAGATACCATCGCTACACATGCCAGAATGCTGATTAATCTTTTTTTCATGTTTCTTTTCCTCCCTTTTTCTTAACATTTTTTAGTTTATACAAACACCCCATGGTGAACGTATCAGATAATTACTTTCTTTTTGAAAATATCTTTCTAAATTCTATTTTCGGTAACATAACTGCCAGAACCAACAAAGTACCAATGATGACCAGCATAACCTGAGAAGATACATTGATAAGTCCCAGACCGTACCGCAAAAATCCAATGATAAAGATTGCGATGATAGCCCCTGGAAATCTTCCTTTTCCTCCTGCGGTGGAAATTCCACCTAATACAACCATAGAAATCGCTTCCAGCTCATATCCTTCGGCAATATTGGAGCGGGTACTGCCCATGCGGGATGCCAGGAAAATGGCTGTGATGGCTGCGAACGTACCAGTCATGGTATAAACCACGCAGCGGACTTTTTGCACTGCAATTCCAGCATACTGAGCCGCAACCCGGTTGCTTCCGATGGCATATACGTGTCTGCCAAAGGTTGTTTTATGCAGAAGCCAGCCCATCAATACGGCTAATATGACAAACACAATGAACATATAGGGTATTGGTCCAAAAAATCCCCAATACAAATTACTGAACCAGCTTACCTTGGTAAGCCCGCCGGAAGCCTGGTCACCCAGACAGATTTCCGCAATTCCTCTGAAAATAATCTGTGTGGATAAGGTGACAATCATGGGCGGCAACTCGGTAAATCTGGTTAGGATTACACCATTGATTAAACCACATACCGCTCCGGTGGCAAGGCAGATTATCATTGCCATCCCCATTGGAACTCCGGCATTATAGGCCATTGCCATAAAAACAGCTGACAAAGCCGTAATGGATCCCACGGAAATATCAATTTCTCCCAGTATTAAGATATAAACCATGGGGAGAACGATAAATGCTTTTTCCAGAAAGGAACTGGTTGCTGTAAACAAGCCTGTCGCACTTAAATATTTAGGTGAAATACTGGCATTCATGATATTGACCAAGATAAAAATAAGGATAAGGATACTTTCCCAGCTTAAAAGGATTTGTTTCCATGATCTTGGCTGTGTTGCCTGAATGGTTCTTCCTGATTTTCCAGCCATAGCTACATCTCCCTCCCTTTCTGATTGTTTTTATCCATAATTCGTTGTGTCACAACATTTAAAATAATCGCTGTCAAGATAATCGCACCTTTGATTCCATTCTGCCAGAACTGTGATATACCAATTAATGGAAGGGCCTTTCCGATGATGGCGATGGTAAGAGAACCAAGGAATACTCCCGCTACACTTCCCCGTCCGCCATTCAGGCTGACACCACCGATTACACAGGCTGCAATAACATCCATTTCGGCGCCTTTGGCCATATCTCCCTGGGCAGACGCATAAAGAGATACCCATAATGCTCCGGCCAATCCACACAATGTTCCCATAATGGAATACACCAAAAGCTTGATATTGTTTATCTTAATGCCGCTGACTTGGGCTGCTTCCGGATTACTTCCCACCGCATAAATTTTCCGTCCGATTCGGGTCCATTTCATTAAGATAAAGAAAATTACATAGCAGATGAGCATAATGGTAATCATATTGTTGAGCAACCCAAATGTCAAGGAGCTGCTTTGGGCAAACTTTTTAAATTCTTCCGTAATCTGATAAGCTGCAACCCACTGGCTTTTCGCAACCAGGTAGGTAATTCCCCTATATATATTCATAAACCCAAGGGTTGCAATAATGGGCAGCACTTTTCCTTTTGATATGATCATACCGACGATTGCTCCGCAAATTAGACCTACCAGCGTAGATACTAAAATGGCAGCAAATGTATTGGTGATAATTCCATCTCGCATGAGAAGAGCCATGGTCATACCGGATAATGCCAGAGTGGAACCAATGGAGATATCAATTCCACCGATTAACAGTACCCCCATCATTCCCAACGCAAGTATCATGGTTACGGAATAATTTTTAAACATATCCACCATAACCTTGCCCGACAAAAATCCTGGGTTTCTCAGCTGAATAAACAGGCAGAGAATAATTAACACAATGACCAGACTCATTTCACGGGAACTGGTTATTTTTTTTAAATCAAATTTCTTAATCATTGGAAGTGTCCTCCCCCTGTTTGTTTTCGGAAGATTTGAGCGATTTTGCCATAGCGTATTTTAAAATACTTTCCTGATTTGCTTCATCCCGACTAAGCTCCCCAGTAATCCGGCCTTCGCACATTACCACAATCCGGTCAGACATTCCTAGAATCTCCGGCATTTCAGAAGAAATCATAATAATGGCATAGCCTTTTTTTGCCAGGTCGCCCATAATTTCATAAATCTCTGCTTTCGCCCCCACATCAACTCCCTTGGTAGGCTCATCCAGAATAATTACCTTCAGGTCAGATGCCAGTATTTTAGCTACTACTACCTTCTGCTGATTCCCGCCAGATAAAGAGCTGGCTTTATCAAATAAGGTAACTGCCTTGGTATCCACACTTTCTGCCAACTGCTTCGCAACCTCTCGCTCCTTCTTCCGGTTGGTGATTCCATGATTGGAGTATTTCCCCAACTCAGCAAGTGTGATGTTGTCGCCGATTCCCCAATCCAGAATCAATCCTTCCCGCTGCCGGTCTTCTGGCAGGAGGCCGATTCCCAGATTCATGGCATCCATTGGCTTTTTAATCAGCACCTGCTTGCCTTCCATGAAGATCTTGCCGTTGTCAGATTTTTCAATTCCAAAAATGGTCTGTACTACTTCCGTTCTGCCAGCTCCTACCAGTCCGGTAAAACCAATGATTTCACCTTTCCGGACAGAAAAGCTGACATCCTTGAAAAATCCTGTCCGGGTCAGATTTTCTACCCTTAGGACTTCTTCACCCAGCTTGATCTCCGGTTTTGGGAAAAGGTCTTTGATTTCTCTTCCGACCATGGCGTGAATCAAATCAGCATTGGTAATCTCATTTACGTCATATGTTCCTATGTATTGGGAGTCACGGAATACGGTGACCTCTGATGCCAGCCGGTACATATCTTCAAATCGGTGAGAGATGAAAATAATGGAAGCCCCATTATCCCGCAGCTTTTCGGCAATTCGATAAAGCTCTTCTGATTCCCTTTTGGTAAGGGCGGCTGTCGGTTCATCCATAATAATAATCCGGGCCTCCATGGATAATGCTTTGGCAATTTCTACCATCTGCTGCTGTGCCACAGAAAGGGCTCCCATTTCCGTCGTGGATTTAAAATCCGCATTCAGCTCTTTTAATAAAGTATCTGCTGCCTCATTCATTTCCTTCCACTGGATCATTCCCCGTTTTACTTTTTCATGCCCCATAAAAATATTTTCTGTTACCGTCAAGTGAGGGTATGAGGTAACATGCTGATAAATTGCAGCAATTCCAGCTTTTTGGGCATCCTTGGGGCCTTTGAAGTTAACCTTCTGCCCATCCAGAAAAACTTCTCCCTCTTCGGCCTTGTGAACTCCTGTAATGACTTTGATAAAAGTTGATTTTCCTGCACCATTCTCACCCATTAAGGCATGAATCGTGCCCGGCTTTAATTGAAAATGCACATTGTTTAAAGCTTTTACACCAGGAAAGATCTTTGTAATTCCCTTTAACTCAAGAATATACTCTGACATTTTTTGGCTCCTATCTGCGCTTTATTGCGCTTTACCTTTTTTACACTTCCAGACATGCCGCCTCAGCGGTTCAAGTAATCAATAAAGAAATGCGCTTTTGCATTCCTCGAGGTGCCCTTCATCTTTAAGCTCCATTGATACTCTTATATATCAGTGTGAATGAAAATGTTTTCCTTCACATTTGCCTCTGTATAAACAATAACATTATCTTTTTATCCCTCATATCGTAAATAATTTGGAATCGGGTAAAATTTTATGGTAATATAGTTCTTAAATAGAAATTTTCTACTCTTTGGAGGAAACCATATTATGAAACTATTATTGATTGATGATGAAGAATTAACCCGAAAGGGCATGATTGCTGCTATTGACTGGGCTTCTCTTGATATCCATACGGTGATAGAGGCGGAAGATGGGCAAATGGGACTTACCATGGCTCGGGCCGAAAAGCCGGACATTATCCTTAGTGACATCCGCATGCCCCGCCTTAATGGAATTGAAATGGTAGAAAGAATTCGGGAGTTCCTTCCTCAGGTAAGCGTGATTTTCATGAGCGGCTACTCTGATCGTGAATACTTAAAAGCGGCGATCCGTCTGAAGGCAATCAGTTATGTGGAAAAACCCATTAATGCCCTGGAGGTGGAAACAGCCATTCTGGAAGCTGTAGAAAACAACATTCAGCTAAAACGGGCCAGACAATCCGAAGCCGTTCATCTTCTGGCTCAGGCAGGACAGCTGGCCCTTTCCATGACCTATGCGCCGGAACAACGTGCCCCTTTTACTCCTGATGGCTTAAGCCACATTGGGGGAAATATAATTAAGCCATCTATGACCTTTACCACAATTATCATAAAAACCACTGGCTCCCTGGGTGATATACCCACCGAACGGCTTCAACAGATTCATGAAAACTTTAACGGCTTGTTGGAACATTATCACCTTCAGGAGCTTCATATTGTCAAGCATGACCAGCATCTTGTCTATCATGTATTTGGAACTGCCCGCCCGGAAGTCCGGACCCTTCTGCGGATAGGGGAATGGCTCAGACAAAGTTTTATGGAAATCAGCCCCTTCTTTATTGCCATTGGTGATACTGTTTCCAATATTGAGCAGGTATATAAATCATATCACTCTGCTGTTATCCTGCTCCAAAGCAGCTTTTTTCATGATAATAACAGTATTTTAATTAAAAACGAAACCGATTCCCTCCCCTCCCCAGCCTTTTCCGATCCTACTGCGGCCTATGCTGAGGCACTTCTTTCCAAGGAACCGGAACGCATTTCCAAGATTGAGGATGATATCTATGCCGCCTTTCAAAATAACCAGACCCTGCTGCCCAACCGGGTAAAGGATATTTATTATAAATTATTTGTAACCATCCAAAATACCTGTCGCCAATTATCTCTGGATACCAGCAAAGCCTTTTCATCCTCTGATACCATTTTGGAATATGTACAAAATTGTCACACCCTCTGGGATTTACATAAACTATTAAAGGAAAAATCCCTGATTCTGATTCAGGCAACCAGAGATTTGAAACCGGAAAATCCGACGATATTATCCATAAAGGAATTTATCAATCGGAACTATCAGTGGGAAAATCTTTCGGTTAAGGAAATCAGTGATTATGTTCATATGTCCTCTTCTTATGTCTGTACCTTATTTAAGAATGAAACCGACCAGACCTTAAATCAATATATTACCAACTACCGGATTGAAAAGGCCAAGCTTTTGCTGGCGGACTCCCAGTATAAAATTACGGATATATCTGCAAAGGTTGGCTATACAGATGGAAACTACTTTGGCAAATGCTTTAAGAAACAGGTGGGATTATCCCCTTCCGAATACAGGGAGAAAATGCTTTTATGAAAAAATTACTAAAGAAATTAAAACATTATTATTTATACAATATTCGACTGTCCAGAAAGCTGATGATTTCATACTGGCTGCTTTTGGCCATTCCGACCGTGGTTATTTCCATTTTTATTTACCGTCAGATTTATCAGATTGTCATTTCGGATACCATCCGTTCAGAACAAACTCTGGCGGAACAAACGGTTACCACTGTAGAAACCACCTTGCGCCAGCTCTCCAATACCGCCAGTGTCATTCAGTCGGATTCCTATCTGTCAACCCTCCGGTCCGATGAAACCCCGGAGCTGCCAGATAGCTTTGTCCATTCCAGCCAGACCAGCTTTTTTCTAAAATCCGTTTCCTCTGCCGTGGATGGAACCGTAATCAAGAACATCAAGCTGTATATGGATACGCCCTTTGAGTCTCTTTATCATGCAGATACCGATGTGTTCGAGCCAATGGAAAATGCTAAGGGAACTTATTGGTATGGAATCTTTAGCGGAACTCTGGCTAGTACTCTGTATTGCCCTTCCTTTTATCTTTCCCCACGGGAAACCGATACCTTGGGCGATATGGCCTTAATTCAGAGAATTCCTTATGAATCCGATTCCTCCCATACTGCTGCTTATCTGGTGATTTATTTTAGCCAGGATAGTGTTGATAATACCTTAGTACAGGATATTTCCATAAACAATAGTGTAACTTATATCGTAAACCGCCGAAGTGCTTTGGTTGCCACTTCTGACAAGACCCTGTCCGGGACCTATTTTATGGATTACCCGACTTTGACCGATTCCATCGGCGAACCAGATACGTTTGTGATAAGGAACGTCCTGAAAAAACTGGTTTACACCAGCTACTACCCCATCCGTGGCACAGACTGGTATCTGGTCTCCGTTATTCCGGCAGCTCCACTCATGGAAAAAGGAACCGGATTCCTGGCACGTTTTCTGGGGGTATATCTGCTTTTTATGACCATAGCTTTTATTCTGGCTATGGCCATATCCCGCTCGGTAACCAAGCGTATCCGTCTGCTTAACAAACAGATGAAAACCGTTCGTTCCGGCAAATTGACTCCTACTGCTATGGAGCAGGGAAAGGATGAGGTTGGAGAACTGATTGATACCTACAACTACATGGCCGACCGAATTAATGGGCTGATGGATGCTCAGGCAAAATCAGCAGAAAAGCTCCGAGTTGCTGAATTCAGTGCATTGCAGGCGCAGATTAATCCACATTTTCTTTATAATACGCTGGATATGATCAACTGGCTGTCCCAAAGCGGACAAAGTGATGAAGTAACCGAGGCCGTACAGACATTGTCCAAATTTTATAAGCTGACTTTAAGTAAAAAGGATATTGCCAATACCATTGAACAGGAATTAACCCATGTTTCTCTATATGTACAGCTGCAAAACATGCGATATAAAGATAAAATTCAATTTATTGTAGATGTTCCGGATGAATTTATGGAATATGAAATCCCAAAGCTTACCTTTCAGCCAATTGTAGAAAATGCCATTCAGCATGGAATTCTGGAGAAAGAAAAGAAGGAAGGAAATATTGTTCTGACCGCATGGAGCGAGGCGGAAGAGCTGGTATTTTTAATTTCGGATGATGGAGTTGGAATGAGCGAAGAAAACCTTCGGATTATTTTACAAGGACGTGGAAGAAGTAAGATGGGAAGTAATATTGGGGTATATAATACCCACCAGAGACTGCAGCTGCTTTATGGTGAGGGGTATGGATTAACGTATTCGTCCGCTCTGGGGAAGGGAACTGAGGTCGTGATAAGGATTCCCGAGATTTCCGGTGAATCGTAATTGATATCTTTTGTTGATGCCAAAATGAAAACAGAAATAGAAAAACCAAGGCCTATATTTTTTCGAGAGTGCATTGTAAAAAACGTAACGCAGCGGGCTACGCTGAGGCTTTTTGCAATGTGCTCTCGGAAAAACAGACCAATAAAATACACAAGAAAATCTAGTACATCAAGGAATAAATAGTTGATATATTCGCTGCATAATTAATAGCGCAACAAATATTTTGGATCCTCATGTAAAATGGGGGCAATCATCTCACGCAAGGGAACTGCATGCATCAGGCGAGTGGTTGCATCACCAAAGCGACCCAAAGTCAGAATCCCTTCTCGTAAGGCTTGTGGTTCCAGTTTGCTGAACGTTTCTGAACTCAGCGGAGCACAGTGGCGATATTGTGGAGTGTAGAGGCGTTGACCCTGGTGGTTGATGACATACAGGTCTGTTTTTTGGTCAGATATGGAGCCTTCTGCACCTTCCCATTCTTCAACACCATGGATATAAGTGTTCCGTGCGAAATCAATTCCGATAAGTAATATCTGAGCATTCCGTTCCCACAGCTTATAATATGCACCGCCCTTACCACAAGGCGTGTTAATATGCTCCTCCCCTGCCACGAACTCCTCTGCCTCTTTACCAAACGCTGCAACTGCATGGGTAGGATGTAGAGAACGGTGGACACCTGACCGCTTGCGGAATAGTTCGGGTAATGCACCGATATTAGTTGGGGTATATAGCACATCCATGACTGGATTTTTTACGCCAACATTATCCCAAGTATGACTGGCCAGTACCAGTAACCCTGACTGCATATATTCTGTTAAGGTATCTAACACCGTCTCTCCACGCCCTTCTACTTCCCCGATGGATTTATAGGAAAGATGAACCTTTAGCGTGCCATTTGGATCGACACCAATCGTTTTTAGATTTGATAATAAATCTTGTTTTGAATACATATTTTTTAACCTCTCTTTATTCCGTCCATTTATAAGCTTCATGTACTGCCCCAATCCTTCTTTTTCTCCCCCATTCGAAATTGTCTTGGTGATGCGCCAAATCGTTCATTAAAAATACGGTGAAAATAACTCAAATTTTCATATCCGATGGAAGCTCCAATATCTGCGATGGATATCTTGGTATTCGTTAGTAAAAAACAGGCCTGGTTCAGCCGTTTCCGCTTGACCAGCTCGGTGTATGTGCTTCCGGTCAATCGTTTAATCATACGACTAAGCCATAACATATCATACTTTAGCAAATCCGCCAGCTGCTTTAATTCCCCATCTCGATAATTCTCTTCTATGTAGCGAAGAACCTGGAACAAAAGCTCCTGTTCATGATTGGTTCCAGTTGTAATCCTATCCGTGTGATTAACCAGCTGTAAAAATAAAAGTCCCATCGTAAACTGATTGATGCTCCTTTTATTTTGTTGGTCATTCATAATGGTCCAGATAAGATTTTCCACAAGATTCTGCACTGGAAGCACATCTGCCACCTTAAAATGCAGATATCCATTTCGATCATCATGACTTTTCAAACAACTGATGATAAAATCCCGAATTAAATTTTCCTCCTGCCCCATCATTTTCAGAGATTGTTCAAAAAACTCTGGCAGGATAATGAAATTCACAGCAATATCATTTTCACCCGCCGGGTAAATTTCCTGAATTGCATTCTGATTTAGAAAAAGCAGTTCACCTTTCTCTAACGTTAGGTCTGTTCCATTCACCACATGCCGGGTGGTTCCCTCATACATATATACTACTTCAACAAAATTGTGCGTATGGGCCGGGAAATGGATAAATCGGGTATGAGGGCGAATCTGTATCAGCTTTCCGCTGTCCAAAAGCTTCTTGTTATCAATCTGATTTCCCTGACTGCTCATGTAGATATCACTATTAATTTCCTGTTTCCCGTTTAAAATTTCCTGCTCTTCCTGTGTTATAATTTTTAACTTCTCTAATATTTGCTGATTCACTACCCACCCTGCTTTCCATTCCACACCCTCTTTTTTGCCATCTATAGGTTTTATCATAGAATACACAAAAGGACTAAATCCAAATATCCGGATCAGTCCTTTCATATTCATTTCATTTATTTAACAAGTCTGAAGGTTTCCCTTGCAATTGCAAGTTCTTCATTCGTAGGCACTACCATAACTGTGGTCTTACTGTCAGCTGTGGAAATAACTACTTCTTCCCCTCTGGTGTTATTCGGTTCATCATTGATTTCAATACCAAGATATCCTAAATATTCGCAAACCAGTTTACGGATAACACCGCTGTTTTCTCCGATACCAGCTGTAAAACAGATTAAATCTACTCCATTCATAGCGGCTACATAAGAACCAACGTATTTTGCTACCCGATATACAAAACTGTTCATGGTACGGGTTGCACTTTCTTCTTTTGCCAAAAATCCATCTTCAATGTCTCTGGAATCAGAAGAAACTCCGCCGGATAAGCCCAGCATACCTGATTTTTTATTTAAAATATCAATAACCTCATGAAGACTTGCGTTTTCTTTTTCTGCCAGGAATTCAATGATGGCAGGGTCGATATCACCGGAACGAGTTCCCATGATAAGACCTTCCAGCGGGGTAAGCCCCATGGATGTATCTACACTCTTACCATTCATAATTGCAGATACACTGGCTCCATTTCCTAAATGGCATACAATAATCTTCATGTCTTCATACTTTTTGCCAAGGATTTCGGCTCCTCTTTGGGATACATAAGAGTGGCTGGTTCCATGGAAACCATATCTTCTTACGCCATATTTTTCATAATATTCATATGGAAGACCATATAGATAAGCCTTCTCTGGCATGGTCTGATGGAATGCGGTATCAAATACTGCAACCATTGGTACTCCTGGTATTAATTCCATACAAGCGCGGATGCCGATAAGGTTGGCTGGATTATGAAGAGGTGCCAGTTCGTTACATGCTTCAATGGTCTTAATTACTTCATCTGTAATCACAACAGAAGTGGCAAATTTTTCACCGCCATGAACGGTACGATGTCCAACGGCTCCAATTTCAGACAGACTCTTCACAACACCCGTCTTTTCGTCTGTCAAAGCTTTCAGTACTAACTGAATCGCTTCTGTATGATTGTCCATTTGAATCAGGGTCTTTACTTTTTCACCACCGGTAGGAGAATATACCATTTGTCCTCCTTCGATCCCGATTCTTTCGCAAATTCCTTTTGCAATGGTAGCTTCTGTTTGCGCATCAATTAACTGAAATTTTAATGATGAACTTCCGCAATTAATAACTAAAATATTCATTCTCTTTTGCCTCCAGGCTAATAATATAGTTTAGGTCATAAGATCTATAGTCCTATTTTATACAAGTTTTCCAAAAAAAACAAGGTCTATTCTATCTAAAAAATGGTCTTTATTATCTTGCACACGAAAAATAGGACTAAAAAATTAGTTTTCTTGGAGAAATCTTTGTTGTATCATAAGAGCAAAGGAGGGTGTGTTTATGCTAGTTGCACTGTGTCAATTAAGTATTATGTTCGAAGATAAAAATAATAACCGCCAAAAAGTCGCTAAATTTGTTAAAATGGCAAAAGAAAAGGGAGCAGATGTCATCTTTTTTCCAGAAATGACTCTTACTGGGTTTACTATGAGGGTAGCGGCTATGTATAATAGAGGAAATGAAGATGTGGCTTTTTTTCAGGCGCTTGCGGTGGAATATAGGATAGGGATTGGATTTGGATTTATTGAGAAAGTTGACGCTGAAGAGGAAGTTTTAAAGGAAACTATCTTCTTAGGCGAGAACCACTATGGTATTGTGACCATGGATGGGGAATTATTAATTGATTATGTTAAAATACATTCTTTTCTTCTGGGGGAGGAGGATAAGCACTATCGTCATGGGACAGAAATCGTTGCTAATGAGCTTAATGGGCGGACAGTGGCTCCTTTGATTTGTTTTGATTTGCGTTTTCCTGAGGTGTTTCAAGCTGCCTCCCGATTGGCTGATCTGATTGTTGTTCCGGCAAATTGGCCTGCTGTAAGGGATATGCATTGGAAAGTTTTGCTTAGAGCCAGGGCGATTGAGAATCAGTGCTATTTGCTTGGGGTAAATTGCGTAGGTGAGCAGAATGGGGTGATTTATTCTGGGGATAGCTGTGTTGTGACTCCAGATGGAGAGGTTATGGCTTTGCTGGCTGGTGAGGAAGGATTGGTTATGGCAGATATTCCAGATGATGTGTTAGAGTACCGGGAAAGGTTTCCCATGAAATGAGGGGCTTATGCATCGCAGCGCATGCCCTGGGATATGCAGTACGAAACATCAAATCACAAAAAACAGCCGCTCAGTCTGGCAAACTGAGCGGTATTTTTATCATCTACTATCTGGACTAACCTGTCATACTTTCAAGTCACTATGCCTGCCTTAGATATTTATAAAAAATCTCCCAAACATCATCGACATTAAAAGGCTTGCTTAAATACTCTGTCATACCCGCATTTAAACACATATCCCGATCTTCCTTCATAGCATTGGCAGTCATTGCAATGATAGGTCTGTCATAACCCAAGGCTAATATTTCAGCGGTAGCCATAATTCCATCCATGACTGGCATGTGAACATCCATAAAAATCAAATCATATGTCAAACCATCCGCATTCGCTTCGATGACTTTTTCAACACCAATTTGTCCGTTTTCCGCCACTATGACTTCCAATCCGACACGTTCAAAGTTCTCAACCGCCACCATTTGGTTTATTTCATTGTCCTCGCAAAGCAAAATTTTGCCAATAAACTTTGGTATTTTTATATCGTCAGAATGATACTCATGTGTCACAGTAGATAGGTCTGGTTCATCAGACAATTCAAATTCCAATGCAAAACTAAATACGGAACCCACTGCCGGTTCACTTTCTACTTTTATCTCACCACCCATTCGTTCAATAATATTCTTGGTAATAGACAAACCAAGGCCGGTACCACCAAATTTTCGAGTGGTACTTTCATCTGCCTGCTTAAATACCTGAAAAATATTTTCTGCTTGCTCCCTGGTCATACCGATTCCACTATCCCGAACCTCAAAGTAAATTTTAACCTGGTTATCAACCAGTTCCTCCACTGCTGCCGTTACAAAAACATAGCCTTTTTCAGTAAATTTTATTGCATTAGATATAATATTTAACAGAGCTTGGCGCAGCCGGGTCGGATCACCTAATAGTTTATTGTTTAGCTGATTTTGATACTGAAAATCTAATTCTATACCCTTGCCAGCTGCTTTAAGAGCATTAATACTTTCACATTCTTGAAAAACTTGTTGCAGGCTAAAAGGAATTGCCTCAAGCTTTAACTCTCCAGCTTCTATTTTCGATATATCAAGTATATCATTGACGATATCCAAAAGTCCAAGTGCGCTCAGCTGAATTTTATTTAAATAATCCCTGGTCTTATCATCAAGCTTCGAATTACTTAGTGTTAATTCCAGCAACCCTAAAATACCATTCATCGGCGTTCTGATTTCATGGCTCATATTGGCCAGAAACAATGACTTTGTCTGTGAGGCCGCTACGATTTCACGCTCCATCTTGATTCTTTCAGTAATGTCATGAAAAATGGAGCAAAACCCGATACACTCCCCCAGCTTATTTCCAATTGGTGCCACAGTGATGTTACAGAAAACATGAGTTCCATCTTTGCGAAGCATGTCTGTCACTTGGGATTGGTAATCATTTCCCTTGAAAATGAGGTCAAAGAAATCCTCTTCTTCTGTATTACTCATACAGGGAGCAAAAACGTCACGGCACCCGATTACTTCTTCCGCCTTATAGCCTAAAATTTTCTCTGCACCAGAATTAAAACTTGTTATCTTTTTATCCTTATCCCTGATGATGATACCCGAATCTGCATTTTGAATACCAACAGCAAGCCTCTGTATTTCAAACAGATAATTGTTGATGGAATCAATGGTGCTGTTGAGCTTTTTCTTTATTCGGGCAAAATCACCTTTATAGTTTCCAACAACCTGCACTTCAAAATTGTTCTTTGAAACCTCATCCAAAACATCAATGGTTTCATTTAGCGGCTGGATAAATGCTTCAATAACATGGTTCAAGCCTTCTATGTTCTTTTTCCATTCACCTTCAAATAAAGAGGCATCCGCTCGTTTTGAAAAATCACCGCTAACGATTGACTCCAATTGCTCATTTATCGCACGATTAACTGATTGTATATTGTCGGTCAAATAGCCAAAGCTGTGATAAAGTTCCCCGATTTCATCTCTTGAATCCCTGTGAATTACCACATCTAAATCGCCATGAGCAATCTTCTGCGAAGCATCAATAAGTGTTTTAATGGGTCTTAGTTTAAGGTAAATCCAAACGAAACATCCGATGCCCAAGAGCATATTAAACGCCTGTATTGCGCTCAAAATAATGCTGGCTATATCTGCCTCTTTTCTTGCTTTCGCAATTTCGTAATGGCTCTCTTTTTCTATATAATACTCATATTCATCGAGGCAATCCGTTATTTTCATTTTAATCATTTCATATTCTGCGCTAAACAAGATTACCCTTGCATTTTCAAGGCTGTTCATTACTTCATGAAAGGCTTTTTCTTCTAGTGCCACCAATTGATTCTGATATTCTATGGCTGACTGAATCGCATCAAATTCATTTTGCGTAATATTAAATGATTTTAGAGTTTGAAGGAAATTTTCGGTGTCATTTGATTTTAGGCTTTTTTCCCTTTTATAGGCTTCATACTGAGTGTCGTCTGCAAATTGAACATATGCCCTTGCTGATTTAGTAAGATTCTCGGAATAACTCAAAAAAGATTCTCCCATTCCAATCAGAGTTTCCTTTTTCTCCATGGCCTGACGCTCCTGATTAACAATGGCTCTATAGGCGATGTTCGCTCCAAAGGAAACTATGCAGACAATTGTAAATCCTATGGCAGCAAAGCTGACTAGTTTTGTAATTTTCATATGGCCTCCAATAAAATCAGTCTTTTACTTCGGCTTTGTCGCCATAACGTTTATCCCATTCAGCCAAAACTTCTGGTTTTCGATCAACAACCCAATTCAAATCATAATCCAATAAAAGCTGTTCTATGGGGAGTTTCCTATAGCCCGCCGGAATTTTAGCAGCATTTCTTGATGTTACCATGGCATAATCGTCTTTCATAATATCCATTAATGCTTCTGAACTGGCCCAATCTAAAAATAGTCTTGCCTCATCTTTAATTTTTGTTTTCTTTATTAGTGCATTGGCTTCAATGTCCCAACCAGAGCCCTCTTCCGGAAAAATAAGTTCAATTGGCTTTCCATCTAAAAGCTCGCTGACTCCGGCGTAGCCATAGGTGATACCAACAGGATATTCGCCTATGGAGACTTTTTCTGCAACATCTGCACCACCACTTAAATAACTAACTACATTTTCATTTAATCCATCCAAATACTCAAAAGCCTTTTCTTCTCCCAGGATATGGCAAAGACCAGATAAAAAAATCAAGCCTGTTCCAGTTTGTTTTGGATTTGGTGCAATAATCAGGTTTTTATATTCGGGTTTTAAAAGATCCTCATAGGAAGTAACATGCGGCAGCCCCAGTGTCTGGCTTAACTGAGTGTTTTGTACGATGACGGCTTCATAAACAGTGATACCTACCCACCTTGGCGGAAAGCTTTCCTTATCAATAAATTTTGATTGAATTGCCTCTAAATTCTCAGGTTCATGAGGTTCTAGCAGGTCAAGTGACTGTAAGGTAAGCATACAAGTAACACCTGTCCCAAAGAGTACATCGGCAGGTGTATCCTTACCTTCTTTCACGAGTCTTTCTGTTAGTGTACCGACAGATTCCCGGACATAAGTAACTTTAATATCTGGATGTTCCTTTTCAAACAGTTCCAGATATTTTCTGACAAGTTCCACGTTTGTGCTTGTATAAACTGTCAGTTCCTTCGTCTTCACACAAGAGGTAAATCCCAAAACTCCAATTAATATAAGTATAAATACGAAACACTTTAGAATATATGTTTTCATGGGTATTCCCTTTCAAACTGACTTATTAAAATGAATGATAGCCCATTCAAATAGATTTGTCAACTTACAGGAGAATCGGTAAAACATTCAAATCTACCATCTCCTCTTGCATATTTACATCTATTCCCAAATGCTATCATCGAAAGCTCATATAAACGCTCAACCCTCATTTAACATTGTTTGTTTTATCTATGTATATTTCCAAAAAAACTAATCATTTTTGTTTTTTAATATAAATTCCACCAATAAGCATAAAGGCAAATCCAATTAAAATATCTGAAACGTCTTTGTGTATAGCTGCATTAATTATGGTAAGTATTCCAATACATACTATGATAATACCTGCAATAATATATTTTGTTTGTGATTTATCCATCCTTAGCTTCCCTTCCTTGTCCTTAATTGCTGTTTCAATGTATAATCTCATAAATATCTATTGTTCACCAATGCCTTGTGATAAAATATTTATATGCGAAAAGTATCTTTCAATAATTTTTTTTGAATTAGTGCTACACTTTCATCAATTGTCTGCAAGCTGGTGTCTATTGCGTGGGATTCATATTGACCTAAATCCGAAAAGGAATGCCACAATTTCATTACAATTTCAGGGTTCAAAGGGAAGCTGTCTTTTTGTTCTCGTTCAGTCGCACGCATGACCGTAGCTTGCTCATTTGGACGAAGGACAATATAACGCAGATCAATCCCCTCTTCCGCTAACTTAATCCATGGGTTGAGAAACCACGGCCCGATTACCCCATCCACAAAAACCTCATAACCGCCCTGGGAAATTCTTCTTGTGCTCGCTACAACCGATTCAATCATCGTTTCATTTTGATCACCGCTTCCATCTAACCAAGGTGAAATATATCCTTTTCGAATATATTGATAAAAATCGTCTGTATGAACATGAACTGCTCGTTCATATGTTGAATTTTCGGCTAATATTCGAGAGATACTGGATTTACCCGTTCCCGATGCCCCTGAAATAATTACAATTCGTGCCGCCATAGTATCCTCCAAGTCTGTTCAAATAAATTTATCCTTTCCAATTCTTACTCATGTCTTAATTGCAAAAATAGCCGCCCTGAGAAATTCTTCTTGTGCTCGCTACAACCGATTCAATCATCGTTTCTTCTTTTTAATACTTATTCCAAGTGCTAAGCCCATACACATACCCACACTTAAGCCAGTTGAAATATCATCAAAGATAAGCTTCCCTATCGATATTCCAAGACACGTCCCTATACACATACCAAATGACATGTAATTGCCTTCGGAGTCACATTCTTTGCTTTGCGAACTTTTTTGTTCTTCTAAATCATTTTGTTCATTATTTAGCTCGTTTCTATTTTCATTCTCATTTTCCATTATTATAATATTCCTCTCAAAGATTATATAAATAACCTACAGCTACAATGGAGAGTATATCACAATTCTCCAGAATACTACAATATTAACTCACACAACATACTTTCTCAACATACTTTCTGCTTTTAATTAACTTCCAGTTAATTCCTGCTTCTAATCAGCTTACATCTTTACAAGAATTATTTGTTATGTTATTATATGAATTACAATTCTACGGGGTCTATTTCTGATAAATATCATTATGTGCATTTCATTGAACAAGGCATTGAGCAGGGGTTAAAACAGGGAATTGTGCTAGGAATTGAACAGGGAATTAAGCAGAGCGAAGAATACTTAGCAAAACTTATCAACCTTTTAGCAAAAGAGAACCGAACCGATGAGATTATTTTGTGTGTCAATGATAAAAAATATCAAAAAGCACTTATGAAAGAGTTTGGTATTTTATAGTCTGTGTGCAGTAACATATCTGACACAACAACTCAGAAAGTCCGGGCAGGAATTAGTAAGCACCCCTGCCCGAACTTTCTTGCTTGTATTATATCTGCATTATTATCAGCAAACTTGCACTTCTTCTCCATGAAGCATCACTGTAACTTTATCACCGGAAAGCAGGCTCAGTTTTACACCGGCTGCATCTACCTTCACCATGATACGGCTTCCTTCATACATAAACTTAAACTGATACCCCTTCCATTGCATAGGCAACACTGGGTTTAGGTGCAATCCATTTTCTTTAATTCTCAGCCCGCCAAATCCATACACAATGGCCATGTAATTTCCGCCCATATTTGCCGTATGTATCCCATCTTTGGTATTACAATGAGTATTGAATAAATCCAGCTTGGCGGAGTCTCCAAAATACTCATAGGCTTTCTCAATAACCCCCAGTTTACAAGCTACTATGCTGAAGATACAGGTGGATAGGGAGGAATCATGGGTTGTAATCTTTTCATAGTAATAAAATGATTTCCGTATGGTCTCTATATCCTGCATATCTTCCAAAATAAAATGGGCGAGTACCGTATCTGCCTGCTTGCATACCTGATGACGATATAAGAGCAATGGATGATAATGAAGCAGTAAAGGGAAGTTTTCCTTTGGTGTAGTCTCAATATCCCATACCGCTTTTTGCAGGAATGAATCATCCTGTGGATTAATACCCAATGCTTCATCATAAGGCAGGTACATGTTTTTTTCAGCCATCCCAAAATCTTTTATCTCTTCTTCGGTCAGATGAATTTTTTTCCCAAGGTCATCCATACCTCCGGCCTCTTTCAGCATGGTATAAAATTTTACCGCCCAGTAAAGATTGTACTTAGCTATGGCGTTGGTAAAATAGTTGTTGTTTACCATGCAGGTGTATTCATCCGGTCCGGTCACTTCATTAATATGGAATTGGCCCTTTACATAGTTTCCTACATTCAACCACAGCCTTGCGGTCTCAAACACAACTTCAGCACCTTTTTCCTGAATAAAAGCAAGGTCTTTCGTAGCCAGATAATAGGCAACTACAGAATAGGCAATATCCCCATTGATGTGATATTGTGCCGTACCAGAAGGAAAATAACCAGAGCATTCTTTTCCCATAATCGTCCGCCAAGGATAGAGTGCACCTTTGGTATGACCCAGGGTTTTAGCATTTTCTTTCGCTGCTTCCAGTGTCTCATAACGATAGGCGATGAGGTTTCTGGCGATTTCCGGGTTGGTCAGAGTAAAGAATGGCTGCATGAACATTTCGGTATCCCAGAAGAAATGACCTTCATAACCTTCCCCACTGAGTCCTTTGGCAGCGATGTTTCCATGTTCATCTTTGCCAACGGATTGAACCAGCTGGTACATATTATATTTCGTGGCAAGACACAGATCGTCATCACCTTCAATGTCTACCTCAGAGGTATCCCAGAAATGTGTCATGTACTCCGTCTGCTTCTGGTAATGCGCTGCAAGAGGAACACTCAGGGCCAGCGCCATCTCTTTTCTTGCTTGTTGCTCACAGTTTTCATACCTGACTGAATCAGTTACTACGGTATATTTTGTATAGGTAATGCTTTCCCCTTTTTCAATCCGGGTAGTCAAAATCTCTTTTGCCCCATGACTGGTTAGTTCCGCATTTCGCTCGTTCAAGCCAGCAAGTTCTGGATTCTGCTCCCCTGTTTTGGAAAGGACTCCTTTTACGCCAGTACAAACCTTCAAATGAGACTGGGTGGTAGAAGAAAGCAAATAGGACACTTCCCCTTCGTATTCAGCCTTTTCCCAGTTAAGGTGCTGTACTTTCTCAGCAGCCACTCTTGGGTCATCGGGATTGCTGTAATTTTCCACTTCGCCGTTGTGGATTCCGGTAAATGCAATGGTTCCGTCATAGTTTACGGATGTAACCTTGTATTCTATCGTAAATAAAGAAGGCTGCACGAAGGAAGTCATTCTTTTTATTTCCATGATTATTTCTTTTCCCTTCGGTGAACGCCAGTGAACCTTTCTTAAGGTATAACCTTCTTCCATATTCAAAAGTCGTTCCCGCTCTATCAGCTCCCCTTCAAACATGGAGAAGGTTTCATCTCCCAGGGTGAGATAGATGGTCTGGGTATCTACAACGTTTACCATGGTTTGCTTTTCTTCTACCAGGCCACACAGCTTCTCGGCCTGATTCATGGCTATAAAATTGTAAAACCCGTTGATATAGGTTCCCCGAATGGATGGATAGCCAAAAGGGTATCCTTCCTCAAAGCTGGAACGAATGCCGATATAGCCGTTTGCATTGTGAAAAATGGTTTCACCTAAAAGTAAATCCTCTTTATTCAGGGAAAAGGAATCTATTTTGTAAATTAAATTATTCTGCATGAGAGTCTCCTTTTATTTTACAGCACCCGCTGCAACACCCTTGATAATATATTTCTGGGCACACAGGTAGAAAATAATGACTGGTATAATCGTCAGCGTGAGTCCGGCCATGGCCATATTCCACTGAATGGTAAATTGCCCAAAGAAGGATGCGGTGGATAATGGAATTGTCCGTTTTGCCTTACTGGAAAGCACTAAAGAAGGGAGCAGGTAGTCATTCCAAATCCAGATAACATCCAGAATGATAACCGTAACCGTAGTTGGCTTCAGCATAGGAAATACGATTTTCCAGAAAATTTTCCATTTGTTGCAGCCATCAATCTGCGCTGCTTCTTCCAGGGATACCGGTATGGATTTGACAAATCCATGGTAAAGAAACACTGCCATACTGGCGCCAAATCCAATGTTCATATAAATCAGTCCGGGGATGGTATCCATCACCTGAAGACCAAAGCTTCTCTTCACCCATCCCATTTCCTGCATAAGTGGCATCATCAGGGTTTGAAAAGGAATCAGCATGGTAGCAACCAATACATTAAAAATCACCTTGCTGAGAACGTTATTTACCCGTACCAGCATCCACGCTGTCATGGAGGCTAAAACCACAATAATCAAGATCGATACAAGGGTAACTACAAACGAATTTTTAAAGGAATTTAGAAAATTCATTTTTTTCATCGCTTCCGCATAATACTGAAATCCAAATTTGGATGGCAGCGCAAGAATGCTTTCGTACAATTCCGAACGGTTTTTAAAAGAATTGACAATTACGATATAAATGGGAAACAGATAGATTCCGCATGCCAGAACGACAAAGGTATTAAGTAATATCTTTTTTGCTTTTTCCATCACATGGTCACCTCCCGTTTCTTAGTAATGGATACCTGTACCAGCGTTACGGAGGCTACAACTAAGAAGAAGATAATCGCTTTCGCCTGGCCATATCCATAATTATTCAGAGAAAAAATTTCATTGTAAATGTTCATGGCAAACATTTCGGTTGCATTGTTTGGTCCACCGCCAGTCAATGAGAAGTTTACATCAAATATCTTAAAGCAGTTGGACAGCGTCATAAACAAACAAATGGTAAAGGAAGGCATCAACAAGGGAAACTTTATATGGAATAAGGTTCTCCAAAAGCCAGCTCCGTCTACTGACGCTGCTTCGATGACATCTTCCGGTATCGCCTGGATTCCGGTGATATAAATGATCATGATATACCCCGCCATCTGCCAGGTAGCTACTACAACCAACCCAATCAAGGCAAACCTTGAGTTGAGCAGCCAGTTAAAAAAGACTCCCGTCAGACCGGTTGCTTCTCCAATGGCAGAAAATGCATCTCCTAAAATAAACTTCCAAATATATCCCAGAATCAGACCACCAATCAGATATGGCATGAACAACATGGTCCGGGCTACATTACGCACCTTTAACTTGGTGGTCACCATCAAGGCGAAGGCCAGCCCCAGGACATTAATGGTGAGGATCGCCAGAATGGTAAATAATACGGTATGTCCTGCTGTTGTAATAAATCTTTTGTCAGCAAAAAGCTTCACAAAATTCTCCAATCCCACAAAAATCTTGGGATTGAGCGGCAACCCATCCCAGGCAAAAAAGGAGTATCCAATACCAATAAAAAACGGAATAATTACTACCGTGGCAAATATTGCCAGCAGAGGCACCGTAAATAAGGCATACCATCCATACTCTTTTAATTTCTTCATCTGTCCTGACTCCTCTCTGCTTCCTGTTAAAAATGGTCTGATATTGCCTGTTTTTCTCAATATCAGACCATCTTCTTACAAGTCTTTATTATTTTGCTGCGTCCACAAACGCCTTGGTCAGTAAATCCAGGAGTTCATCATTACCCATGTCGCTGGTAAAGAACTGCTGTGCAATGGGAACCATATATACATCTACGATTCCTGCTGGCCATAAGGAGTTTGGCCATCCAATGGTCTTTCCTTCTACTGCAAATCGGGAAACTTCTTTTGATAATGGATCAATATTAGCATTTTCCATACCTTCTACGACTGGAATAAATCCAAATTCGTCCATCAGATAGTGAATTCCTGTTTCACTTGTATATAACCAGTTAATAAAATCTTTTCCAGCCTGAATTTCTTCTGCTGATGCCTGAGAATTAACATACCATGCAGCTGGTACACTTACTGCCAGCTTATCATTTCCACCGATTGGAAGTGCAGCCATGCCTAAGTCAAAGTTCATTTCATAATCCTTGAACATCCCCCAGCTCCAGTTACCCTGATGAATCGCTGCGGATTTTCCAGTTGCCAGGTCACCACATTCTTTATCATAGTTTACTTCTAATGGGTTGGTACAGTTGTCACGGATTGCTGCATACATCTGCGCAAATTCCTGGAATTCCGGAACATCCTTCAGCTGTACATTACCTTTGCATAATTCATCAATAAATCCAGCCGGATCCTCTTGTAATGCAAATGGAGTGTTTAAAATATGTCCAATCAGGAAGTAGCTTTCCTGAGATAATCCAAATCCATTCACGCCAGCTGCTTTCTGGTCTTTTAACATCTGAATAAAGCTATCGGTGCTGTTTACTTTAGATGCATCCATAAGACTCTTATTGTAAACCAAACCAAATCCTTCTACGGTATATGGAATACCAACAACTTTTCCTTCAATGGTGTTTGCCATACCTTCGCCAATTTTGTTAACAAAGGATAAATCACCTAAATCCGCGAGATAAGCTTTCATCTGCTCTGATTCTGCTCCTGGTGCTAAAGAAAATACAGTAGGTCCCTGGTCATTTGCCAGTTTTGCTTTTAACTGCTGGAAATAGTCGTCACCAGTTGTTCCCCATACTTCCACTTCAATACCTGTTTCACTCTGATATGCTTCTGCCAGTGCTTCCAACTGGTCTGTAATTTCTACCTTAGACTGGAATACTACGATTTTACTTACTGAGCTTTTTACTTCTTCATTTGGCTTATCTGCCGTTGTGTCGGACGTCGCTTCCTTTTTTGTATCGCCGCCTGTACCAGGTGTTTCATTTCCACTCTTTCCACATCCGGTCAGTGCCAAGCTTGCTGTTAACATCGTTGCAAGGGTTAATGCTAATACTTTTTTCAATCTCATACTCATTTCTCCTCCTGAAATTTAGATTTGTAATATGTTATTTTTGCCACCCCATGTGACGCGTTCCGGAGAAAACCTCTCCTGAACCTTCTCCGGACTTTAAATTGCCGACATAAACGTATCTTGTTTCTTATCGGCTTCGCTGACTAATTCGAGTGTTAATTCCGTCATCCGAATCAGTAAAACGTTGCACTTAAAGAATACGTCATTTTCAACAATAAGTCAACATTTTACCCTTCCTTCTATGGTCGATATGTATATTTTATCTGTTTTGCGCAAAACCATTTAAAAAAATGCGCTAATTTTCGTCATTCAATTAGCGCATTTACTAGTATGTTTTTCTTGTTTTTACTAATTTTACCCATTTTATTTTACCTTTTTACTTCATTTTTCACTGCGCTCTCTCTCCATTTTACTTTGGCAGCTATTTTAAACACCTCATAATTTTCTTTTCCCCGCATATTTTCAATTAAATATTTGGCCGCCAGATATCCCCGTTCATAATTCGGTATCTTTACCGTGGTAAGATGTACTGCCGATGCAATATCACAATCATCGAACCCTGTCACTGCAACATCTTCTGGAACCCGGATGCCATTTTCCCGAAATGCCTTTATAGCTCCAATAGCCATATTATCATTTGCGCAAATTAACACCTCCGGCATCTTCTCGCTAAGTAACAGAATCTTTGCCGCCCGATACCCGCTTTTTTCCCGGTAATCTCCGGAATAATAGTATTCTCGCAAAAATGGGATCCTATTCTTTTCCAAAACATCCAAAAAAGCCTGATATCGTTCAGCATTATCTGCTGTATGCTCCAGACCGCCCAAAAAGCCAAACCGCCGATACCCAGCATCCACCACACCCTGCACCAATTCACACATCGCATCATAATTATTAATGACAATACTCTTTATATTAGGCTCGTCCATAACCCGGTCAATCACCACCACCGGATAATTCGCCGAAGCGGTCCGCCGAAGCAGGTCATTCTTCACCCTTTCATCCAAAATAATGCATCCGCTAGTCATCCGGGAATTCATATATTTCTCTACTGATTTATCCGTACATATAAGAAGTCCATATCCCATCTCATTGACGCAGTCACTGACGCCATTGATAATCTTTAAATAGAAAGAACGGTCGAAATCACTGAATACAAACAAAACCGTATTGCTATCTCCACCCTTCAGGTTCTTCCCGGCAATATTTGGTGTATAAGACAGCTCCCGGCAAAGTTCTAAAATTCGCTCCCTGGTGGCTGTTCCTACATTCTTTTTCCCATTTAGCACATTCGAAACCGTTGACACGGATACGCCAGCGGCCTCTGCTATATCCTTGATTCCAACCATTTTCTATTCCTCCTTATTTTTAAATTTATCTCTTTTTACTAATTTTACATAAAACAGTAAAATGGTGCAAGATAAATTTACAAAAGAGCCCTATAAGATTGGTAAAATCATGACGTACCTCATCATTCAGAGTCTGCATACAACCTTTAGATTACATAACTCTTCAATTTGAACTACTGGTTTGAACCCATCATCATATTCCCTCCGTTTATTTTAATTTATTTCCTGTCTATGCTTTACCTGTAGTTCTAAAAATTCAGATCGGTTCTTTTTATAAAGCTCTGCCAAGTCGTCAGAGTAACCACGAATAGCATACGGAATTTCTACAAATAACTCTTCCAATAGTGCATCCGCTTTCTTTTCATCCTTTACGCTTAACGAAATATTTAAATAAGATTTTCCCTTTAGGACAACTGCATAGCTTTTTCCAGTAGGAATCCCATTGGTTTTATGCTTTGTAATCGTTTTGAAAATCCAAACAACGTCTTCTTTTTTATTAACATAAAAGCTAGTAAAGGTAGACCTGATCATCCAATCTCCGATTATCTCCATACTACTCACTTTTTTCGGAGTTATCCCCCTGCTATATAATTTTGAAATACTCTGGTTGATTCTCTCCGCATCGTCTTCATTTGCACCCATAAATTTGAAATATTTATTTTTCTTATAATCCGTTATACTAATAATTGCCGAGAATATATAAATAATAGGAATGATTAGCAAAACCATACCGTATATTGCAATTATCTGATCATCATAGCGAGATGCATTTGTATCAATAATATAATCGGCAATTAAGCCGGGGTCGATAAACTCGGAAGCATCTTGTTTCAACTCATCAATAACTTCTGCATCTACTTCTGTTGCATAATCCAGTTTGCCTTTTAATGGGTAATCATCATACTCCTCTTGGGAAAGTTCCTTATCTACCCTACATATGATATATTTTTCACCAGCAAAAAATATGTAATACTTATCTTGGATTATCATCCCCTCTTCGAAATACCCTTCGGCATACCCATATCCCGTGTCAACTAAGTGTTCAGCTGTTGTCGTAACATAAAATTTCTTTTCCTCCAAAAGCTTCTCTGCTTCTTCTGACGTATCAAATGGTGCGTACTCAAAAAACAAATTACTTGGTGAAAATGAAAATGCAAATACAAATACCATAAATGCACCAAAAAATATTAGTATCAGCAATAAAAATATCTTATTACGACTGATTCTTCTTACCTGTTTCTTCGCAAAATTATATTCCATACCTCTTTCTCCTACTCCCTAACGCATTCAATTTGTTGCTGTTTTCATTCCCTGCAAATTACTTTTCCAAAATCAAACGCCTCGATGTGGTACGCATCGTTAAGAGGCGTGTCGGGTACTGACATGATTATATGAAATTTTTGTAACTGTTCAGAACCCCTTCATTCAAAGATGATATTGGGGTTGCCCAATAGAGCCTCTCGGATTGCAGTAAAAGCATTAATTCCATGCTTATGTGCAGTTCCGATATAGCTCATGATTGTAAGATATTCCTGTGCTCCTTCTTCACTGCGAAGGCATCCTGAGACCTTCGTTTTGACTTTTATCATTCTCAGATCGCGTTCGGCCAGATTGTTATCAAACGGAACACAGTCAACTGGATGTAAGGATATTAGTACAAATTTATTTATCTTTCTTCTACCCCATTATAGAAACTCTTTTATTGACTCCTTAGATTGCTCCCCCAGCAAATCATACAGACCTTTTCTTTCCTCAAAAAGATATGCAATACTTTCCAGAACACTAAAAGTCGCTACCTCCTCTGCATATGTATCCTTCAATTTTAGCAATGTTTCAATATACACAAAAGCCTTGATGATTTCCTCTTGTCTATCATTTTCTATACAGCTAACTAAATATGGTGTAAATACATCTCCATAAACAGTATGCGCACCTGTGTTATCCCCCTCTTGCCAATCTACTTCTTCTAAATATTCTTTTTTTAAATTCGGAAATGATTCTACTAATAGCTTATTCAACTCGCAACTTTTCAACGCTACTGTCCTCCTAATGCATTTTTTAAGTCTTTTAACAGGTCATTCGCAATTTTTAAATCATTTGGATTCAAATTCTGCTTTTTGATAATATTTTCTAAATTAGTCACCCTTTCCGTTGCTTTTTGTATATGTGATTTGCCTCCAACTAACTCACCTGTTTTAAGTTCATGTCTAACTGCATCCGCTAAACCACCATCCCCTGTTTTCGCACCAGGTCTGTAAATTTCATTTATTGAATTTTTTAATTTGAGATTTTCAACATTACCCAATAATTCATCTCTAACTGATGTCTTAGCTCCACCAACTCCCTTAGTAGCCTTTTTAACATTCGGACCAGGCTTAGCCACATACTTTTTTGCACTTTTGACTTCCTGTTGCTTTAGAGGTACTTTTATTTTATCTTTTATCTTTATCGCTGTTACCGCTTTAACCGCCATCACAGCAGTCATAATTATCTGGACACCTTCTTCATATGCCCTTGCTGATCGCTGTGCCAGTTCCTTCACCTGTGTCTTGGTCAACTTCTTATCCAGTTTATACCAGTCCAAGTGGCTAAGCACAAATCGCAGATCACCGGTTAATCCATCCCAAACACTTTGCCCCAACGCCTTTACTATGTCCTTTATGCTAGGTTTTTCCTTGAAAAATTCATTCATGCTGACAACAAATTCCCTGGCATCTGAAATAAGTCTTGGCAGTGCAAGTATTGTATTATCATATCATAGCAGGTAAATTTTTCAGAGAGTGTTACATACTTTCACCCACAGTACCATGTAGTTGGTTGTATCATAGATATACTGTAGGATCAATAAATGAGACTATCCTTCTGCCCTACTTGTTTCTAATACATCATATTCTTTTCTTAATTCATACAATAATTCTTCTTCACTTGGAAGATATAATTTATACTTTGAAGCAAAAATCTGTGTCTCGTTTTCTGGAAGCGTGAACTTCACCACAGACTCACTCTTATCAGCACATAACACTATTCCTATTGGAGGATTGTCTCCTTCATTCATCAACTCACGCTCATAATAGTGCACGTACATCTGCATTTGGCCTAGATCCTGATGTGTCAAGTCTCCTATTTTCAAATCTATCAGAACAAAACATTTCAGGATATAATTATAAAAGACAAGATCAATTCTAAAATGACGCCCATCAAATGTAATTCTCTTTTGTCTGGCAACAAAGGAAAACCCTCTTCCAAGTTCAAGCAGAAATTTTTGTAAATGTGTGATAAGGGCTTGTTCCAAATCACTTTCATAAAAATCATCATTTGAATTTAAACCAAGAAACTCCAATACATATGGATCACGAATAATATCTTCTGGTAACTTTGCTGGTTCTAGCATTTTAATTTCTTCCGACACCTTATCTCTATTCTGACTGGACAATAACCGTTCATAAAAGAAAGAGTTAATCTGACGCTCTAATTGCCTTGTGCTCCAATTTGATTTTATTGATTCTTCAAGATAAAACTCTCTTGCATTTTTATTTTCCACGCGCATGATTAAACGATAATGTGTCCAACTCAATTCGCTACGCAATGCGTAGCCATTTGGAAATGTAAGATAGAATTGACGCATATTTTTCAAATTTGCTGTGGTAAATCCTTTTCCAAAATCTTTTGTCATTTGCTTTGACAATTCTTTTATAAGACCGCTTCCATACTCCGCTTTTTCTTCACCACCCTGCTGCTCCACAATACGCCGTCCAATATTCCAATATGTTTCCACCATTACAAAGTTAGCAGTATGATAAACTTTATTTCTTGCTTCTGAAAGAATTCTTTTAATCTCTTCATAAAACTGTTGTTCCATAAATTCCTCCTGTCTTTGCGGCTTTTCCAAGCTGTATTTTATTGTATTCAATCATACTTTACTAGGGATATATTTCATTTTTATGTTCGGAAGCTGCTTGGTCTTTTTCTTTCCCTCTTATTCAGGTTATGTATACAAACCATCCCACTATCCCCCAAAAGCAACAACAAGAATACCACTAATAGTGCTACTTATTATATCTTGTCCTATAGTAATCCAATCCATAGCTGACCTTGCTTATTCATAAGTTTTCATATCAATAGTTACAATAGCATAAAAATCTTAACGCATTAAGCTCCATTGTGGTTTTTTCTCCTAAAAATTTTTTCAAATTTTTGATAATCTCCCTTTCAGGAATCAAAGACTCCAGTACAGAAAAAACAATTACTTCTTGTATTTCTTTATTGTAACTTATCATTTCTTCTAAAAATGCAGATATATGTTTTAACTTATCTTCCTGTACTTCATTCTTACACAGATTACAAATATATGGAACAAATACCATGGAATAGACAAGATGTGGTAAATCTTCAACTATATCTTTATTTTCTTCATATTCCCCTTCCAAATCAGGAAATTCTGTAATCAATCTTTCTATAATATTACAATATTCCATTTAATCACCTACTTTCCATTTAATGCATTACTACGCCCTTAACTTGCATTAGATTAAGGACGTAGTGGCTAAAATTTTTGTCAGCTTTTATAGGGCGATTCAAACGGCTCTACAAAGAGACCTAAGTGCTTGATTTTTTTTATTGATTCATCGCAAGCAACGTTCATTCCAACATACATATAGTAATCGTATCCAAAATGAACAAACATGTTTGAGCATTCTAGTTTACACCAAATATATTCTCTTAAGATCAATCTGCATAAAGTTGGTATGTCAGCATTATTTACAGAGTGCACTTTTCCCAATTCTTTAAACATTTTTTTCATTTGCACAGAAGTATGTTCATCAAAATGAGCATTGTTTTTTTCTAACCCGTGAATATAAAAGGATTCAATATTATTTTTGCTCATTAAGTGCTCAATTGCCCCTAAATATTTATTTTCTGTTTCCAAGTACTCGGATATTGAAAATATATTCTCACCATATACTTTTCCAACATCTGCATAAGAAGTCCATTCGTCCTCCATAAACCTGCCGTTATCATCTCGCTTTTCTGGATTATATTTTGTTATTCGATATTCTTTCATTTAATCACCTATTCTATTTAAATTAGCATCATATGTACCCATTCTTGAAGATCTACTACCAAGATTTTTGACAGAATCAGCCATCTTCCAAACGCCACCATTATGACTATCTACATCTGGCGTAATGTATTTGTTCCCTTTCTTGAATATAGGCTGACCATGTGATGTTTCTTTTATCTTGTTAAAGCCTAATTTGCGTGCCGCTTCTGTTGCTTGTTTTATTGTCATTTTAACTGAACCAAACACGCTCTTAGTACCTTTGCCACCCTTGACATACACTCTTCATCCTTATAATAATCCAAGCCGATGCCCTTCTCTGAAAAATGAAAACACTTCTCAAAGCAGGTGGTTTTTCATCTGCTTAAAATTATACCAATAATACTGTTTTTTTCCTACTTCTTTTTGCCAGAATGATGTTCTTTTTTCTCTTTTGACATACGATACTCTGTGCCATTTTTTAACATTCCATAGATGATGTTAATCAATCGTCTG
>JAVBLX010000114.1:0-15298 GCA_031553075.1 Acetivibrio sp. | reverse complement strand
GCCCCCCTCAAGATAAGATTTCCCATAACACAAGTTAGTAAGACCCCTTGAAGACGACAAGGTAGATAGGGCAGAGGTGGAAGTGCAGTAATGCATGTAGCTGACTGTTACTAATAGGTCGAGGGCTTGACCAAAAGGTTCTGGAATAATTTGGATGATTCAATGTGTAATTTTGAAGGTATCAAAAAGGATAGGCAATATCCTTATGGAGAAAAGAAATCCTTGTGGGCTAAAGTATCCGTAAAAAAATATTCTTAGTATTTAAAGTAATAGAAATACTAAAAATCCCGGGAGATAAGAACATGTTTCTTACCCCGTTTTTTTATTGTGTATTTACAGACCGGAAGATATGTGCTAGTATTAGGACGTAATAGGCAGTGCATAGTATTAAATAATTGTATTATTTAGGAACCTTATTCAGATTCAAATGAATAAGGTTATTATTTTATACAAAGTAGAAGAAATGACAAGTGATTTGTACATAAAGGCCAGAGCTGGCTGGAAAGGTAGGCAGGAGATGGAAATAAAAGCGATTAGCGGCGAATTTGCCATTTGCAAGGTAAAAGATGTAAAGGATATTGATTTTACGGATGATTTCTGCTTTGTTGGAAAAACGGATGAAGAGGTGTCACTGGTTTGCAGTGTAGAGAAGGTCCCGACAGAGTATATTCAATGTGACTCTGCTTGGAAGGCATTTCGTATTGTAGGAATACTGGACTTTGCATTAACAGGAATCCTGGCAGGGATATCAGCCATTTTGGCTTCGGAGAAAATAGGGATTTATGCTGTCTCTACATATAACACGGATTATATTTTGGTGAAATCAATCGACTTTGAAAATGCACTTAATGCCCTGAAAGAAACGGGATATATCATTATTGATTAAATCCAGAGAATCATAAGTAAATTTATAGATGGGCTATTATTTACTAAATATAGAAGAATATGCATAATAAGGAGCAAGGAATGAAGTATCGCAGAGCAGAAATGAATGATATAGAACGATTAGTTGAATTGAGAAAAAAACAATTAATTGATGAAGGAGCAGAGCCTAAGGATATTCAAGAAGAGCTGGTAAATTTTTTTACAGTCAAAATGAAAGATGGTTCTTTAATTGAGTGGGTTGCAGAGGACAAGGGTGAGATTATTGCGACGGGAGCTATTGTGATTTACGAATTCCCGCCATCCTTCACCAACAAGAGTGGAAAAAAAGCATATGTTACCAATATGTATACAAAGGATGAATATAGAAAACAAGGAATTGCTACTCAAATGTTAAATTGTTTGGTAAGCGAAGCGAGGGACAGAGGAATCACTAAAATGTGGCTGGGCGCCTCTGAACTAGGACAGCCAGTATATGAGCGATTTGGATTTGTACAAAATACAGCATTATTTGATTATACCATACAATAAAGCAAGGCATTGTAAAACTCTTTTACATTCTCATATTTATATATGCGTAGATAGGAGTAAATAATGATTCGAAAAGGAAAGAAAAGAAAAAATGTCTATTTACCTCTGGGTCTGGTGGCCTTAATTTTAGCCGTGGCAGGCTTTTCTCAATTTGCACATTTATATATCAATAAGGAAGTAATAAAAAGTCAAAATGAAGAAGAGACAAAAAACCAACTGGCAGAAAACCAACAGCTAGAAAATCAACAAGCAGAAAACCGACAAACAGAAATCTATCAGGAAGGAGAAGCAGGATTGTCTGAACCAAATACAGGGAATAGCGAAGGCGTGACTTTAGATAAGAAAATTATAGATACGACAGAAATAGAGACCAAATTAATTGTGACACAATCGAAGGAGCAGAAAGAACTCCTCACAAAAGACAGCTTTCGTACTCTGAAAATTAGTAAGCAAATTTTCAAACGCATAGATGGAAAATCATATAAAAAAGATTGTGACATACCATTAGAAGATTTAAGGTTGGTAAAAGTACTTTATTATGGATTTGATGGTGAGGTTCATGAAGGGGAAATAATCGTAAACGCAAAGATTGCCAGTAAAGTTGTAAAGATATTTAAAGAACTTTATGAGATTCAGTACCCAATTGAAAAGATAGAATTGGTAGACGAATATGATGCAGATGACGAGAAGTCCATGGCGGCAAATAATTCTTCTTGTTTTAATTACCGGAAGATTGACGGAAAAAAAACACTATCCAACCACAGTCAGGGAATAGCTATTGATATTAATCCCCTCTATAATCCTTATGTCAGAAAAGGGCAAGGAGAACGAGATATTCTTCCGGTGGAAGGGAAAAAATACGCTGAGCGCTCACTGGATTGCCCCTACTATATCAAGAAAGGAGATGCCATAAATAAAATATTTAAAAAGTATGGCTTTACTTGGGGTGGAGATTGGAAAAACTCAAAGGATTACCAGCATTTTGAAATTAAAATTAATTAGAGAACTTGACGAATGAAAAATCCCTTGCTATACTATCCATAGCGGCGACATAGCCAAGTGGTAAGGCATGGGTCTGCAACACCCTGATCACCAGTTCAAATCTGGTTGTCGCCTTAAAAATTAATAAACAATAAATCCCAGACTTGAGTTTGTGCAAGATCTGGGATTTATCTTTTAACTATAAATATCACCGCAAAATAATCGAATGATGTTTTTTAATATTTAAGTTTTAACTCAAATTTCCTATTCTGCATCAAAAACCTCCACAACCGGTGCTGTTAAATTCAGCTTCTTCATCGTAAATACAGCAATCACAGCCAAAAGAATTGCAGCAATGCAGGTAATAGCCTCTACCAAAATAATGCTCTTAAGCACACCACACTGTAAAAGCGCTGCAGCAGTATTTGCAAGGGCGTGGAGAAGGATGGAGACAGGATAAAGCCACCATTTCCCCGTACGGTTTACGCTGGTCCAAACCAGTACGGATAAGGAAATGTGTATGGTCATTGCCAGGATACGTTCAAAACCACCGGCCAGGAAAAGTATGGGTGAACTGGTTGTTAAGGTTTCAATCGTAGCCAGAACCTGAGAAGAATCACCCAGAGTGGCAGCCGCACCTGTATTTATGGTAAGACTGAAAATAAGCGTGCTTATCATCGAGAACCCAAGAATCATAATACATTCAATACCACCATGACCAATTCCGTAAGACAAGCTAGTTCCAAAGTTTTGGTACTTCTTTTTTAGAAAATGAAAACTGAAGAAACGGGCTGTTTCTTCAAATACACCCGCAGCCAAAGTGCCATAAAGGACATAAAAAAACGGTTGGCTTGTCAGTGCAATCGTCCCATCGCTTGCCGGTCTTAATACAATCGCATGGAGCAGCTGCTCTAAAATCATAGCAAAAATAAAGAATGCAGCCGCTCCGACTAAGGCTGGAGCAACTTTTAAGTCATATTTTTTTCTCCAGATAAAAAAGAGAATGAGTGGAAGACCAAACCCAATTAGAGCAGAAACTCCCATGAAAATAATAGATAATACAGGTACCAAATCTGATGCCATAAAACCCCTCCCATATTGATAATTAATTGATTTTTTGACTAATTACTCTCAAAAAATTGAATCCTCATTTCTATTTTAACCAATATGAGACAAAAAACAAGTATGTTTAGGTATTGCTAAGAAGAAAATAAATAGAAAAATACACTTGTATATAAAAGTTATTTAGCTTATAATAACGGTGTAGTTTAATGGAAGAAAGAGGAAGAAGAAAGGAGACAGATGCAATGAAAAAATATGTTTGTGATGTATGTGGCTATGAGTATGACCCTGAAGTTGGTGATCCCGATAATGGTATTGCACCAGGAACTGCATTTGAAGATATATCCGATGATTGGGTATGCCCTGTTTGCGGTGTAGGAAAGGATTCTTTTTCAGAAGCCTAATTAAAAATATATAAAGAACGCAGAGAAGCGATGGTGAAAAAGCCATCGCTTTAAAAAATAAAAGCTAAAAAATAAGAGCTAAAAAAATAAAGCGTTAAGAAACATTCTTTCAACAAGCAAGTTTGCACCTGCGCTGTCGCTGCAAACTTGAAAATGTGTAGATGAGCGGCGCAGAAGTGGAGTTAAATAATGGAAGCAATACGTATAACACAAGATATTTACTGGGTTGGAGCCATTGACTGGTCCGTTCGTAATTTTCACGGATATACCACGGGGCGTGGGACAACCTATAATGCATATTTGATTATGGACGAAAAGATTACCTTGATTGATACCGTAAAGGAGCCATTTACCAAGGATCTGCTTGATCGGATATCCTCCGTTGTAGACCCTGAAAAAATAGATTATCTCATATCAAATCATGTGGAAATGGATCATTCCGGTGCGATACCAGAAGTCATGAAGGTATGCAAAAATGCCCAAATCGTAACCAGCAGTCCAAACGGTTTAAAAGGGCTTAAGGCACATTACGGCGAGAATTATCCATACCTTTCTGTAAAGGCAGGCGACAGCCTTTCTATCGGAAAGCGGACTTTGAACTTTGTACCTACGCCAATGCTTCACTGGCCCGACAACATGGTGACCTATTGTCCAGAAGAAGAGATTTTATTCTCAAATGATGCCTTTGGACAGCATTATGCTTCCAGTGGAAGATTTGTTGACGAAGAGCCATTTTCGGTTGTAATGGAAGAGGCGAAGAAGTATTATGCCAATATTATTATGCCATATGGAAAGCAGGCACACGGTGCTTATGAAGTGGTACATGGTCTGAAGCTAAAGCTGATTGCACCAAGTCATGGTGTAATGTGGAAAAGCCATATTGAAGATGTTTTAGAAGCATATAGAACCTGGAGCAGCAACGAACCGGAGGAGGAAGCCATCGTGGTATTTGACAGTATGTGGCATTCCACGGAAAAGTTGGCAATAACCATAGCAGAGGCATTTCAGAAAAAGGGAGTTCCAGTTAAGCTGTATGATTTAAAAGTAAACCATGGCTCTGACATTGTAACGGAAGTACTAACTAGCAAGTATATTGCCGTGGGTTCTCCTACCCTTAATAATGGAATGCTTCCTACAGTGGCGGCTTTCCTATGTTATTTGAAAGGACTGTCTCCGAAAAATCGCAAAGCCTTTGCTTTTGGCTCCTATGGCTGGGGCGGACAAAGTATCGGACAGGTGGAGGATGAATTAAAGGCATGTGGATTTGAAATTTGCCTGCCGATGGTTCGGGTTCCATACATTCCATCAGACGAACAGCTAAAGAATATGGAAGAAGCTGTTTTGAAGCTGTAGTCTTATGCTGCGACATTCCTTTATCCATTAGAAAGAGTGTGCGCTAAGTAAAAGTAATCCAAAATAGTGGTTCAGAATAGCAATCCATACGAGTCGAATAGTATTAATTAATAAAGGGAATTACTATGGAAGGCAAGAAGGATTGTGAAAAGAATTATAAGGAATTGTAAAAAAATAAAAAGAAAACAACTATAATAAATGAAAAATATCACGAAATATGAAAAAGGATTTGACAAGTCAAAACTTACATGCTATGATAACAACAATAAAAAATCACAAGTAAAATGCAGTGATAAGGAGGAGTACATATTCCCCCGGATTTCAGAGAGAAGATGGATGGTGCGAATCTTCATTTCGGAAATATGGAAGTAGCCTTTGAGCATTGAACCGAACGAGAGAAATCTTTAGTAGACTTCAACGGACTTTTCCAACGTTATATGGAAAGCAGTATCGAGGATAGTTATAGAATCAGTACTGACAGAGTGCAAAGAGTAACTCTTTGAATTTAGGTGGTAACACGGATGAATCATTCGCCCTAAGCTGGATAACTGGCTTAGGGCTTTTTATATTCAAATTTTTGATAAGTAAATATAAAAAAATAAACCGGCGGAAGCCTGTAATCACTATAAATTTGAATATTTTATGATTCCCGGAGTAAGATTAAACAAGTAGGAAAGGAGAATTGTGTTAATGATCCTTAAGGTGATAACACAAGGTGTAACGTATGAAGATTAAGGGAACTGAGCTTTTTGTAAAAGCATTGAAAGAAGAAGGGGTCGACATTATGTTTGGATACCCGGGAGGTCAGGCAATTGATTTGTTTGACGCACTTTATCAACAGGATGAAATTGAAGTAGTACTGCCCCGTCATGAACAGGCTCTGGTACATGCAGCAGATGGATATGCACGTTCTACCGGAAGAGTTGGAGTCTGTCTGGTAACCAGTGGACCGGGAGCTTGTAATCTGGTAACCGGAATTGCCACAGCAAACTATGACAGCGTTCCGTTAGTATGCTTTACCGGTCAGGTACCACTTAACCTTTTGGGAAATGATGCATTTCAGGAGGTTGATATCGTTGGAATCTGCAGGAGCATCTGCAAGTATGCAGTAACCGTGCGGAAAAGAGAAGATTTGGGAAGAATTATCAAAGAAGCTTTTTATATTGCCCGAACTGGAAGACCAGGTCCAGTGTTGGTGGACATACCTAAGGACATCCAGCAGGAGCTTGGAACGGACGAATACCCAGCGGAAGTAAACATTCGCAGCTATAAACCAAATGAAACCGTTCATATGGGACAGATTAAGAAAGCACTTTCCCTGTTAAACAAAGCAAAGAAACCGCTTTTCCTGATTGGCGGTGGCGTTAATATTGCTCGTGCTCAGAAGGAAATGACTCAGTTGGCAGAACAGACAGGAGTTCCGGTTATTACCACCATTATGGGAAAAGGAGCCATTGCCTCCAATCATCCCCTTTATATGGGCAACATTGGAATCCATGGAAGTTATGCTGCCAATCATGCAGTAAGTGAGTGCGACCTGTTGTTTTCCATTGGTACAAGATTCAATGACCGAATTACCGGGAAAATCAGCGAGTTTGCAAAAAATGCTACCATTATCCACATTGATATTGATTCCGCATCAATTTCCAAAAATATTGTAGTAGATATTCCCATTGTTGCAGATGCCAAACTAGCAATTGAGAAATTATTGGAAGAAGCCGTGCCCACCAAGGCAGAAGAATGGGTAGAGGAAGTGCGGAGCTGGAAAGAAGAATACCCGATTAACATGAGCAAGAATGTCGGCATGACGCCGGAAAGCATTATTCGTAAGATAAATGAACGATACCCCGAATCCATAGTAGTAACGGATGTTGGTCAAAATCAGCTTTGGACGACTCAGTATCTGGAGTTGGACGAAAACCGTCAACTCCTTACTTCCGGCGGACTTGGTACCATGGGATACGGATTCCCAGGAGCCATGGGAGCGAAGCTTGGAAATCCAGATAAGCCAGTAATCGCTATTTCAGGTGATGGTGGTATGCAAATGAATATCCAGGAGATGGCAACGGCAGTTGCGTTGGAACTTCCACTCATATTGTGTGTATTTAATAACGGCTATCTTGGCAATGTACGTCAGTGGCAGGAGATGTTCTTCGATAAGCATTATTCCAGCACCTGCCTTACCTATCGGAGAAGCTGCCAGTATGCTTGCCGGGATAAAGGAAAGAAATGTCCAAAATACACACCGGATTTTGTAAAGCTGGCTGAGAGCTATGAAGCACATGGCATTCGGGTTACCAAGGAAGAAGACATTGAAAAGGCATTTGAATTTGCGAATTCCAATAAAAATGCACCGACTCTCATTGAATTCATTATCGAACGGGAAGCCAATGTTTCACCAATGGTGCCAACAGGAAAACCATTAAACGAAATGATTATGGATTGCTAGTAGGATGAAGCCTATCCAGGGTGAAAGAAAAAAATAATGAAAGGATTAAATGCAAACACCTCTCACCCTTTGTGTTTGCGCCTCAAATGAAAAGGCAAGTATTTTCCCTTGAGGCTTGGTGCAAGATATGAAAATGAAAAAAAGATGGATTTCACTTTATGTAGAAAATGATATTGGTGTTCTGGCCAAAATTTCTGGATTGTTTTCTGGAAAGTCTTATAACATGGAAAGCCTTACGGTAGGAGAAACCCAGGACCCGACGGTATCCCGTATGACCATTGGTGTACGGAGCGATGATATTACTTTTGAACAGATTAAGAAGCAGTTAAACCGCAGTGTGGAAGTGATTAAAGTAATAGACCTTTCCGATCTGGCTGTAAATATGAAAGAAATTTTATTTATGAAGGTAAATAGCTGTACGGACAAGGATAAGGAAGAAATCTTCCGGATCGCTCAGGTGTTTGAGTTAAAGATTGTGGATTATAACAAGAAAACAGTCCTGCTGGAATGCATGCAGACAGAAAAGAAGAATGATGCAGTGATTGAATTATTGAAAGCTACATTTATCAACCGGGTGGAAATCGTTAGAGGTGGTCCGGTTGCGATTGAAGCAATTAATATTTCCAATCGATAATTAATTAACCCTCAGCAAATGGTCATGTAATTAATAACAGAATAAAATGAAAATAGCCGTTGCAAGCGGCGGAAGGAGTAGAAGATGCTGGCTAAGAAGTATAATGCAAAAGATGCCGAGAAAAAGTGGCAGGATTTTTGGCAAGTTGAAGGAATTTACAAATTTAATAAGGAAGCCGATCAGGTCGTCTACTCTGTAGATACACCTCCGCCAACGGTAAACGGCAAAATTCATATCGGACATATTTTCTCCTATTCTCAAGCTGAAATTATGGCGCGATATAAAAGAATGAAAGGGTTCAATGTGTTCTACCCCTTTGGTTTTGATGACAATGGTTTGCCAACAGAGCGATTAGTAGAGAAAAACCATAAGATGAAAGCGCACGAAACGACTCGGGAGCACTTCACAGAGCTTTGCCTTGAAGAAACCGAGCGATTGGAAAAGCAGTTTAAAGAGCTGTTTCTAGCTACTGGCTTCAGTTGTGACTGGGACTATGAGTACTCCACTATTAGTTCGAAATCTCAGAAAACTTCCCAGAAGTCGTTTCTGGATTTATATCGAAAGAAAAAGGTATATTATTCCAATGCCCCAGCTATCTGGTGTACCGAATGCCAAACTGCAATTGCCCAGGCAGAACTGGAAACGAAGGAGATACCATCAGTATTCCATTATCTAAGATTTTATTTAGATGGAAATGCAACAGATAAACGTGAGGTCAATAAAGATAGATTAAAAGGAAGCAACGCAGAAAGATATGAAATTGAAAACATGGAGGAAGGGATTTTACTTTATGATACAAATTCTGATTTGAGTAGAGAACAGAATTCCTCATTTATAGAAATCGCAACAACAAGACCGGAGCTCCTGGCGGCCTGTCAATGTATCTTTATCCACCCTGATGACAAGAAAAATCAGTGGCTATGTGGAAAACAGGTTCGTGTACCTTTATTTGGATTTTCCGTTCCAGTACTTACGGACGAACAGGTTGATATGGAAAAGGGCTCAGGGATGGTAATGTGCTGTACCTTTGGAGATTTGACTGATTTAGAATGGTATAAACAGCATAAGCTTACGTTCAAAGAAGCCATTTTGCCTAATGGTACCATGTCAGAGATTTGCGAGAAATATGCAGGACTATCGGTAGTAGAAGCCAGAAAACAGATGGTAGAGGATTTACTATTAAATGGTTTTGTGATAAAACAGGAAAATTTGCGGCATATGGTTGCAACCCATGAGCGATGTGGCTCTCCTATGGAAATTACGGTAAAAAAACAGTGGTTTATTGATATCTTTTCAAAAAAACTGAAGTTCATTGATGCCGGGAACCGAATCCACTGGTATCCGGAGCATATGAAGCTACGTTACCTCAACTGGGTGGAGAATCTGGAGTGGGATTGGTGTATATCCAGACAGAGATATTTTGGTGTACCGTTTCCAGTCTGGTACTGTGCAGATTGCGGAGAGACTAGAGTGGCAGGGGAAGATGAAATGCCGGTAAATCCATTAACAACAACTCCGAAGGAAGCATGCCAATGTGGGTGCAACGTATTTCTGCCAGAGCAGGATATTATGGATACTTGGGCGACTTCGTCAGTGACCCCGATGATTCATGCAAACTGGCAAGATGATGATGAGTTCCAGGCAGATATGCTCCCTATGAGTGTACGGCCCAATGCCCACGATATTATTCGGACCTGGGATTTTTATACTATTGTAAAGAGTCTATATCATTTTGACAAACTCCCGTGGGAAAATGTAATGATTTCCGGTCATGTTATGGCTTCACAAGCAGAAAAAATCAGTAAGCGGAAAGACAATTCCAATATGGAGCCGCAGAAGGTGCTGGATACCTATTCAGCAGATGCCACCCGGATGTGGGCAGCAACAGGAAGCTTGGGAAATGATATTATTTTTTCGGAGGAAGAATTTAAGAACAGTCTTAAGCTGATAAATAAACTCTGGAATGCATCTAAATTTGTAATCATGCATTTGGAGGGGTTTGAAAAGGAAACCGAGGAAGGGGTTAAAATTCAACTAAACCCTTACCAGCCCAGGAACATATCTCAGCTATTGCCTATGGATGAGTGGGCGATAAATAAATACAACCAGATGCATTATCGTTATGAGACTTATCTGGAAAAATATGAAATAGGGCTAGCCGTGAATGAACTTACGAAATTCTTTTGGAATTTCTGCGATAACTATATTGAAATCGTGAAGAACCGTCTGTATAAGCCGGAGATATACGGAGAGGATGCCAGAAAATCAGCCCAGGAAGGCTGTTATAAAGTGCTTTTGAGACTGCTCAAATGCTATGCAATTTATATTCCTCATATTACGGAAGAGATTTATAAGGGATATTTTGAAGGCATGGAAGGGATAAAATCCATTCATTTAACTCATTTTGAAAGCTTGGATGCAGATCAGAGGTTGGAAATGAGGGAACATGGTTATGGGGCGGCAAAAACAAAAACGAATATTGGTGATCAAGCGATAGAGGTTATATCTCAAATTCGACGATATAAATCGGCACATAATTTATCCTTAAAAGAGGAGATTGCCAAAGTCATTATTTATGCATCGGATATAGAGGCTATTAAACAGGCTGAAATGGACATAAAAGCAACCTGTTCCGTTCTAGAGATTATTTATATGGAAAGAGATGAATCTATGAAAAGAGATGAATCGATTTTAGTAAAAATAAGGGGATGAATGCCCCTTATTTTTTAATATGGGCGTCCGTTTGCATTGTTTATAGAAAATTTACTTTTTAAGGCTTGTAAATAAATTTTGTGCTATTATAATTCATAGTAGGCAAGAATACAATATCGTGTCAGAATAGAGGTTAAACAAAATGAAAAAAACATACAGAAAAGACATTTGGCGTTCCATTACAGTAAATAAAAAACGTTTTTTATCCATTCTGGCGATTACCGCTCTGGGAGTCACCGTGCTGACTGGAATATCAGCGGCTTGTAAGGATTTATATTATTCTTCGGATCGTTTTTATGATGAGCAGAATTTGTATGATATTCGGATTTTATCGACACTTGGTCTGACCAGTGAGGATGTGGATACATTAAATAAAATTGAAGGTATTGACAGTGCAGAAGGCTCCTATAGTGAAACGGTTTATACGGAAATTAATCAGACGAGACATTCAGTGGAACTGACCATGTTAAGTGAAAAAGGGATAAATAGTCCGTATATCCTGCAGGGAACCATGCCGGCTAAAGCAGGAGACATCGCGGTAACCAGAGAATACATCGAGGATTCCGGTAAGGTAATTGGTGATACCCTGGGAATCGAAGAAGAGCTGGAAGATGTGAGCGAAGTCAGTATCGAAGATATTGATGATGATATTGATGATAATGAAAAAGAAACAGAGACAAAAAAAGAGAACCCCAGTTTTTCTAATGTGGAATATAAGATAACAGCGATTGTACTGGACCCTAAAAATATCAGCAATAACGATATGGCTTTTCGCTCAGCGGCGTCCACCACTGATTATACTTTTTTTGTAACCTCTCAAGATGTAACCAGTGATGTATTTACGAGTGTATATATGACCTTGTCACAGGTAAAAGAGCTGGATTGTTATTCGCAGGAGTACGAAGAGATTGTTGCAAATGTGACGCAGAGAATTGAAAAGGGAATTCAGGGCCAGCGTGAGCAGGCGCGTTACGACTCGGTAATCAACGAGGCAACTGAAAAAATAAAAGATGCTGAGACAGAGATGAATGATAAATTTGCGGAAGCGGATCAGGAGTTTTCTGATGCATGGAAAGAAATAGAGGACGGTAAGAAAGAACTGACCGATGGTGAAGCAGAGCTTACGGAAAAGGAAAAAGATGCAATCAGGCAAATAGCAGATGCGCGCAAAAAGATTGCTGATAATAAAAAGAAGCTGGAAACCGCAGAAGCTGATTTGAAACAGGGTGAGAAGGAGTGGCAAGAGGGCAAGGTCGAACTGGAAAAGCAGGAAAAGGAGCTTAAGAACGGCAAAGAGAAGCTGAAACAGGAAAAAGCCACGGCCTTGGAAGAATTTAAAAAAGCCGAAAGTCAGCTTGCCGAAAAACAGTCAACGCTGGAACAGTCAAAGACCGAATTAGAAGGGGCCGTTGAACAGATAAAAGGAATCTTTGGCGATAGCTTTCCGGAAAATGAATGGAATGGGCTGGTGACAGCCGCAGCTTTAAAAACGGCGGAGCAGTTAGCAGCCAATCCGGAAGCACAGGTAAATACCAATGAAGTAGCAGCGGCGACAACGTTAGAGCAAAATGTTTTTAGTGCAGCGTTTTTACAGCTTTCGATACCTGGTCTGGATATGAATACACTTCTTTCCAATAGTATCCAGTCTGGAATTGGGCTGGGAATTGTAAATGGTGGACAGCAGGTCCTTGATGCCGGAAAAAGAGAATTGGAAAAACAGAAAAAAGCCGCTTTAAAACAGATAGAGACAGCAGAACGTGAAATTTCAGACGGTGAACGTCAAATTGAAGTTGCAAAGAAACAGATGGAGGCTGGTAAGAAAGAACTGGAAAAAGGTAAAAAGCAGCTTGCCGATGGCTGGAAGAAACTAAAAGAAGGAGAAGCCGAGCTTAACAAAGAGGAGAAAGACGCAAAAAAAGAAATCAGTAAAGCCTGGAATGACCTTGCGGAGGGTCAGGAAGAACTTTCTGACGGAGAAACCGAGCTTAATGAAAAAGAGGTTGAATATTATCAAAAGAAAGAAGATGCCAAACAAAAGCTTGCCGATGCTTATGATGAATTAGATGATATTGATATGACAAAATGGTATGTACAAGACCGGACCAATCTTGACAGCTACTCCAGTCTGCAAAGTGATATGTCTTCGATTGAATCAATTGGTGGGGCATTTCCCGTCTTATTTCTGATTGTTGCGATTCTAATCAGTCTGACGACCATGACTCGGATGATTGAAGAGGAACGGGGGCTGTTAGGAACTTACAAAGGACTTGGCTTCAAGGATGGTGCTATTTATGCGAAATACCTGATTTATGCCATCTGCGCATGTGCAATGGGAGGATTTATTGGAGATATCCTTGGTTTTATTATTTTGCCAAAGTTTTTGCTGATGGTTCTGTCCAGGTTATATATTCTGCCAGACGTTTACTTGCAATTTGACATTCTTTATGGAATTGGTGGTATCCTGCTATTTATGGCGGGAATAGGCGGCGCAGCGATGGTCGCATGTCACAGTGAATTAAAACATACGCCGGCCATACTGATGCGGCCGAAAGCTCCAAAACAGGGGTCACGGGTATTCATGGAGCGAATTCCCTTTATCTGGAACCGGATGAGCTTTTTAAATAAAGTGACTGTACGAAACCTGTTCCGTTATAAAAAACGTTTTCTGATGACCGTTTTTGGTATTATGGGCTGTACGGCTTTGGTACTGGCTGGCTTTGCCATTAAAGACTCCGTATCGGACCTGTTGCCTAAGCAGTATGAGGAAGTATATCAGTATGATTTAATGGTAGTGGTAAAAGCGGAGGAAAATGAAGATTTTCTGGAGGAATTTTCCAAAGATAAAAATGTTTTGGATTATATAAATTTGGAAACCAGTCTGATTAAAATTATCAATAACGATGGAAAAACAGAGAATATCCAGTTGATGGTAATACCGGACGGGAAGTCACTGGATGGTTATATTAACATTCGGGATACCAATCATCAGCCTCTTTCCATAAATGATACCGGTGTTTATGTAACAAAAAATGCAGCCGATATGTTGGCACTGAAAGCAGGAGATTCGGTTGTGCTTCGGAATATGGATCTGGAGCAGAATGGAGCAGTCATCACAGCCGTGGTAGAAAATTATCTGGGAAATAATCTTTATATTACGGAGAAGCTGTATAGAGAGCTGTTTGGCAAGTATGAACCCAATGGTGTATTTGCTCATTTAAGTAAAGGATGTGGGGATCAGGCAAAATATAGCGAAGACTTATTGAAAAATGATATGGTTCAGTCGTCGATAAGTATTCAGGCCGTGAAGAGAGATTTTGCGTCCAATTTTGCGTTGATTAATGCGGTTGTTTATATGATTATAATTCTGGCAGCAGGACTGGCCTTTGTTGTTTTGTTCACTTTGTCCAATACTAATATTTCAGAACGTCTAAGAGAAATTGCCACGACTAAAGTGCTGGGATTTTACGATTCGGAGGTTCATTTATATATAAATAAAGAGACCATAATTCTTACTGCGATTGGAATTTTAGCTGGTCTGCCAGTTGGCAGATTTTTAAGCAGTCTCCTTACCACGGCCCTGAAAATGCCGGCTATGTATTTTGCAACCTATGTTCAGCCAGTGAGCTATCTGTTTGCAGCGATTATATCTTTAGGCTTTGCATTAATGGTAAATCTCATGACGAACCGTACTTTAAATCGGATTAACATGGTGGAAGCACTGAAAAGTGTTGAATAAATAGAAACGTGTTAGCAGGCAGTGAAGAAATCTGCTAAAATAAAATAGTTGAGATAAGGGGGGGATGGCACCCCCTTATTATTTTACATAAATAGACACTGGTAAAGAAAGTAGGTACAATATAAAGCATTAGAATTTCAAGGTATAAGAAAGAAATTATTGGTAAAAATAAAAAAGTAAAAATGTTAAGAAGAAATATTAAAAAAAGTAAAAAATATAAAAAAAGAAAAAAGTAAAAACAGATGTTGACAACTGATAATATCCGAGGTATACTAACAAAGCTGTCGCTGATGAGGAAACACTTCAAAGCCAGCAAGAAGAGTTGCGAATCCCTGTATTTAAAGGGTTTCACAATCACGAACCTTGATAACTGAACAGTGAAACAACCTTGAAAATTCTTAAGAGAATTTTTATAAGATTTTTAAAAAATCTTAATGGAACCTGAAAAGGTTCGCGAACCGTTCTTTGAAAAAGAAAATTCCATTGGAATTAACATTTTAAGGAACAACCTAGAAACAGTAAAAAAACGAGGATAAATTAGCCAAGCTAATTTC
>JAVBLX010000016.1:0-5517 GCA_031553075.1 Acetivibrio sp. | reverse complement strand
CATTAAAAAAATCCCAGTTAGTGCCGTAGCAAGAAGCGCCTGTAGCACCTTCAGGACGCCATAGGTCTTGATGGAAAGCGGGGCTGCTCCAAGGGCAGATTTGGTTTGGAATAGCGCAGAAATCCCCCCAAAGGAGGCAATAAACATACCCAAAAGAATTTTAATGGGCGGGGATAAAAGGCTTTCGGAGAGGATTCGGATGCCAGTGGTGATTTCAAGGGTGCCACAGAGGAGGATTTTGATTGGGGACGGAAGGTGGCTGTGGACTTTGATGATATTGGCAAGGAGAGAGAAGAGGATGATGTAGCCTCCGATCTTTGTAATAATTTCAAAGCTTTTCATGATGATGTCATCCATGGAGAGATGGGGGGCTTGTGTAGCTGGGAGTGACTGGTAGGCACTTTTTTCTTTCGGATAGATAAGAAGAGCACTTAAAAAGGCCGAAAGATAGAGAAGGAAAAGCAGAAGGAAACGTTCTTTCTGGACCTGAAGGCATTGAATAAAGACATAATTAAGTAAGAAGGCAGGACTGGCATTGTTGCAGAATGAGAGAAGAAACTGGCCTTCTTTTTTTGATATTTTTTTGTTTTCCAGCATATAGCAGCAGGATTTGGCTCCTACGGGATAACCAGAGAGGAGGCCAGTCATAATGGTGTAGAGTCGTCCGGATTTCACCGGGATGATTCGTTCCATCAGGTTTGTGATGATAAGGAAGGGGAATAGGGTTGGGAGGACAATCTGAAACCAGAGTAAAAGGCCGTTCTTTGCTCCGTCAAAGGCGGTTCCGGGAAAAAGTATCAGGAAGATAAAACTGATTATTAAAAAAATTCCAATCATAAGCACCAAAATGTATTTTTAGTAATCTTATGATTGGAATGACTGGGTTATTCTTAGAGGATGACAAGTGGGTGACGATAATCATCTTTTATGGTGTGGAAAAATTTTTGCTTTATGACTCGATTGTAAAGGTTGCTGGCAAATATGTCGTCTTGGAGATAGTCTCTGCCGTCTGCAGTTTTGGTTATGACGGGGATTTGGCCATCTACTTTCTGAAGGATTTGGGAGGCAGACTTTTGAAAGCCCAGAAGCTTTCCGTAATAGGGTGGTGGTGTGGTGGCTTTATGATTCAGGAGTATGTGGAGAAGAACTCTCTGAATGCGGGTCAGGGTATATTGTCGGGTCTTTATGAGGGCGGCAAAGGTGGAAAGAGTTCCAAATTCCTGACGGTTGTTAATGATTCGGAAGGCTAATTCTTCCGTTACGTCGGTAAAGGTCAGAAGTTCTTCCAGAGTGATAGTATTTAGTTTGTAATAAAAATATTCGCTGAAATCGTCTATGGAAATCGGGAAGGTTTTGTGTTCTTGTTCTTTTAACAGGGTAAGGCAGTTCTCCGGGATAAAACCAGCATAATGGTCCAGAATTTGATGGTTCTCGTAGTCATTTCGCAATGCGGTTGCCGATGGGTTTTGGCCATTGGTTTCCAATTGTGGATCATGATATCCGGCACCCTGTCGTTTCAGAATAATGGGCTCAATGGAGCTGTTTCGCCTTAAAAGGGCTTTGATATATTCGATACCCAGTATGTTATTTGGGGTAGAAAGGATTTCCAGGTAATCGGTGCGGGATGGGAAGATGGCTTTTAAAGCTTGTTCTCTTGCAGCTGGATATGTAGCTCCGGCCCGTAGGGAGGTTTGAAGGGTGGCTTCGTATTCTTCTGGTTGCTCCAGTAAGAGGTGGGCGATTTCACGAAGGACAGGAAGGTTGTCATTTTCTCCGCCGAAAACCAGATAATCTATTTTTTTTAATCCATCCAGTATGGATACAGCTCCGTAGGCAAAGGTTTCTGCGCTGGCAGTGGCGTAGTAAACCGGAAGCTCAAAAATGGCATCAGCTCCGTTTTGCAGGGCCATTTGTGTGCGGGTATATTTGTCAGTGATAGCTGGGATACCTCGCTGTACAAAATTGCCGCTCATAATGCCGATGACGTAATCAGCACCAGTTATTTTTTTTGCTAGTTCCAAATGATATTTATGACCATTGTGAAATGGGTTATATTCAACAATTACACCAACGATTTTCATTTAATAGACTCTCCTTCTTTCTTTGATTAAGATAAATCATGCAACAAAAAGACTATTTATATACAACTGAGTCAATTGTACTATATTCTTCGGAGAAAAGCAACAAAAGATTGATAACTTCACAGATTCGTAGTATAATTAATTGTATCAATCAAATGAGGAGGAATTCAATATGAGGATAAAACACTATGGGTCTAAAATGATTCTTATGCTTCTACCAGCGGTACTGATAGGTACTGCATTATTAACCTATGCCAGCTGTGAGAAAAGTAAAGAAACGATTGGGGAAGAAGTAAGGCAAACGATGAATTCTGCAATTGAAGGTGAAATAACAGCAATTGAGAAGAAAATTGATACAGTAGGTCTGATGGCCTCAGCTATTTCCAAAATGGTAGGAAATACATATACATATACCTCCATGGAGGATTATGAAAAAATTCTCAGTAAAATGGTTTTCGATGAAGAGATTGTTTTGGGAAGTGGTTTGTGGTTTGAACCATTTGTTTATGATTCTTCAGAAAAGTATATGGGACCATACGTATATAAAGATGGCACATCGACCGTATTAACTATGGACTATAGTAACGCCGAATACGATTATTTTAATCAGGAATATTATTACAGTGTAGTAAACAAGCCGGAAGAACCCAGCTTCACTGAGGCATATTATGATGAAACCTCCAATACAGTCATGTCCTCCTGCTCCTATCCAATCTATAATCAGGGTGGTACGTTCATTGGTGTAGTTACCGTTGATATTGAACTCACAGCGGTTCAGAAAATCGTTGAAGACATTCAGATTGGAACAGATGGGAAGGCATTTCTTTTGAGTCGTGATGGTACCTATTTAAGTATTTGGGATACGGATAAAATCATGAAAACTAAAATAACAGACGATGAGAATGCATCATTGGCTCAAGCGGGTGAAGTGATTCTTTCATCGGACAATGGTTTTACGGATTTTAAATCAGATGGAAGTGACTATCGTCTGTTTTTTGGAACCCTTCCAACCATGGAATGGACTCTGATCATTCAAATGCCGGTAAAAGAGATTGATGCACCAGTGAATGCCCTTATGACAGCCATGATTGGAATCAGTGGGATTGTGGTACTTATTATTATGGCAACCATAGTACTTTTAGTAAATGGTACAACACGCAATTTAAAAATAGTAAATCGTTTTGCCAATGAACTGGCAGAGGGGAATTTTACCATTCCACCAATGAAGATAAAGGGTGCTGACGAGTTGGCACAGATGGGAATCGCCTTAAATGCCATGTACGGGGAAAACAAAAATGTAATATCTAACATTTCAAATAGTTTTAGCCAGTTGGAAACAGACAGTGGAATGCTCCGTGATGCAACTGAAAATCTCCAGACCTATTTTGGGGATATCCGTAAGTCCATTGAAAACATTAATGAGGAAATGATGACCTCAAGTGCTGCGACAGAAGAGCTGACAGCAGCTTCACAGAGTGTTAAGGATTCGGTTCGCCAACTGGCGGAACAGACAGAGAAGAGTGATATCATGACTACCGAAATCCGGGAGCGGGCAACTGGAATAGAAAGGGAAAGCGCTGCTTCCTTTGAAAAAGCCGGACGAATGGCCCAGGAGTACGAAATGAATCTTAATCACAGTCTGGAAAAGGCTGTGATAGTGGAAAGCATTGGTGCCATGGCAGAATCTATTTCCCAGATTGCAGAGGAAATCAATCTTCTCTCCTTAAATGCTTCGATTGAAGCAGCAAGAGCCGGGGAGCAGGGCAGGGGTTTTGCAGTTGTTGCAGGAGAGATTGGGAAGCTGGCGAAACAAACCGCAGTTACCGTGGCTCAGATTAAAACAACCATTGATTCCATTCATGAAGCATTCAATGATTTAACGACGGATGCATCTCAGCTTATTGGATTCATTTCGAAAACAGTAACACCGGATTATCATAAATTTTCAGATGTAGCAAAGCAGTATGGGCAAGATGCAGAAAACATTCAGGAATTGACCGGATACATTTCTCAGATGTCAGCTGGCATCGAACGGACCATGAATGAAATATCTTCAGCCATTGATGAAGTGGCTGAGGCCTCTCAGAATACGGCAGACAGAAGTGGAGCAATTATGATAAACGCGGAAACACTTTCTGATACAGTTGACCACGTAAAAGATATGGCTCAGCAGCAAAAAGAGATGGCGGTTGAAATGGATCAGATGGTGAAAAAGTTCCGAATTTAAAAGGAAATTACATTATTGAAATAAGAAAAAATCATTTTTTGATTTCTTGACGAATGATATTAAAAGACTTATAATTAGCATGCTTTAATATACTATTTATATAGTTAAATACGAGGAGGGGTCGTCATGAAATTCGAAATGGTAACAGATTCGGCAGCAAACTTGCCTGAGGAGTTGATTGATAAATATGGTGTACATATTCTGAGTCTTTCATTCTTTGTAGAGGATGAGGAATTTTACAGCTACGTGAGGGGAGAAACTACTGATTTGGCTAAGTTCTATCAGATGATGCGGGAAAAAAAGCATATTACCACATCACTGGTAAACACAGAGTTGGCTTTTAATCAATGCGAACAAATACTTTTGACAGGAGCAGATTTACTTTATATTGGCTTTTCTTCAGGCCTGAGTGGAAGTTTTCAGTCGGTTAAGGTTGCGTTAGAGGATTTAAAGGAAAAATATCCGGAGCGGAAGATTTATTATGTGGATACTCTTTCTGCTGCCTTAGGACAGGGGCTTTTAGTGAAGTATGCGATTGATATGCGGGAGGAAGGAAAGTCGATAGAAGAAGTTTACCAATGGGTTGAGGACAATCACATGAGAGTATGCCATTGGTTAACGGTAGATGATTTGTTTTTCCTAAACCGGGGCGGCCGAGTATCTACTACGGCCGCTGTGTTTGGGACGGCACTTAATATTAAGCCGATTATTCATATTGATGAAGAAGGACATCTGATTGTAATGGAAAAGGCAAGAGGGCGGAAAAAATCCCTTGATACGGTTCTGAAGCATTTTGAGGAGACAGTTGAAAATCCGGAGGAGCAGTGGATTTATATCAGTCATGGGGATTGTCCGGAAGATGCGGAGTATGTTGCGGAGAGGATAAGGGAAAAGTATAAGGTAAAGGGAATTTTAACAAGGATTTTGGATCCGGTTATTGGAGCTCATGCAGGGCCGGGGACGGTGGCTTTGTTTTTCTTGGGGAGTAAGCGATAATTAGCTTGGGAGTTAGTTGTTAAACCAGGTTGTGAAAACCGGACGCAACCCAGGAAAGGTTCGGCGGGAACATGGGGGATGGGATGGAAAAAAATCCACCTTCGCAGGGCAAGAAGGTCTAGGGCAAAGCATCTAGACTGTGGCTGGTTACGGGCCGGGCTCCATGGTGCATCCGTGCACCAATCGCCCTGTCTCGGCATCCGTGCCTCGACT
>JAVBLX010000119.1:0-28846 GCA_031553075.1 Acetivibrio sp. | reverse complement strand
AAATTTATGAAGGAGCATACCTTTAAGCTATTGGAGGCAGTAGCAGAAAATCTTGCAGAAGAACTGTTAATTCAGTATTCCATGGTGGAAAAACTGAATGTAGAGATTAAAAAACCATGGGCTCCGATTCTCTTGCCCCTTGACACCGTTTCGGTTGAGATAGAGAGAAGCTGGCATGAAACCTTCATCGCTCTCGGTTCTAATCTGGGAGATAAAAAGGAAAATATATTAAGTGCCATTAATCTTTTAAATCAGGACAAGAAAACAAAGGTTTGTGAAGTATCCACCCTGATTGAAACAGAGCCGATGGGAGACGTTGAACAGGATAAGTTTTTGAATGGGGTAGCCAGAGTCCATACTTTACGAACTCCATGGGAGCTTTTGGAACTGACAGGAAAAATCGAAGAAAGCTTAAAGCGTGTAAGAGTCGTTCATTGGGGTCCAAGGACGATCGATTTGGACATTATTTTTTATGATAATCTGGTGATAAATACCGACCGACTTAAGATTCCTCATATCGGAATTCAGGAAAGAAATTTTGTGTTGGAGCCGCTGGCTGAGATTGCACCCTGTTTGGTCCATCCATTGCTGGGAAAAAATATGTATCAGCTTCTTAAGGATTTAAAGAATCAGATGGAAGTAAATGAATAAAAACAAAAACAGAGCAATGTACTGTAAGCTGCATATAAAGCAGAAACAGTATATTGCTCTGTTTTTTAAAATTCCAATGTCTCTAAAAGTTGGAAGGCATTCGGATTTCCTTTGTCAGCAGATTCCATAAGCCAGTAAAGGCATCGTTCTTTATTGGGCGCTATGACTACGGTATCACCGGATTTAACACCGTCAAGATACTGGGTAGCCAGAATATACTGGGCTTCATCATTGCCAGATTCTGCAAACTGAACCAGAGAATCAAACTCATTTTTGGCGGCAAGGGCGGCAAATTTTTCTTCCTGGGCTTTTTTTTGCTCAGCCAAAAGGGTGATGCATTCATCTATCTTCGCTTGAGCATCAGCATTACCACCATCATGAGCCTTTTGAAAGAACTCAAAGGCAGTTTCCACATTTGCGGCAACTACAACCTCTGTTTCCGTATGCAGTCCGGTAAAATAGCTCATTCCCAGATAATAAAGAGCATCACAGTTGCCGGTTTCGGCAAACTGAACCAGTGCATCAAACTCATTTTGCATTGCTTTTGCTTTGATTTTTTCCTGTTTCTTCATTTCCTGTGTGTTCTTTATGTCCTGACACTGTGCCAGCATGACAAAAGCTTCCTGATTACCAGCAGTAAGTGCTTTTGTAAAACAGTCAATCGCCTTATCAATATCAATGGGAACAACTTCTGTTTTTCCGGAAATGATGCCTTGCAGATAAGTATTGCCCAGAATAAACAGGGCTTCCCCATTGCCCGTCTTTGCAAATTGAACCAACGCCTCAAATTCGTTTTTGGCCGCCAACGCAGCTATTCTTTCTTTGTGTTCATTTTGTCTTTGCTGTTCCTCTGCTTCCTGCTTTAATTTTTGCTTTTGCATTGCCAATTCCAGTTTTTTGGAATTATTTTTTTTCTTTATACATAATTCAAGCTTTTCCTTGGAAAAAGGATGGTTTTGAGTACTGGCTTTTGTAAGCCAGATAATTGCCTGGTCCAGATCCGCGGGAGCAATGGGCATATCTTCAATAAAATGGCCATCCATATAAAAACAACCTAACAAAAATTCGGCCTCAGCATTTCCGCTTTCGGCAAATTGCTTTAGTGCTTCAAATTCGTTTTTGGCGGCAGCTACCTGTACGGCGAGGGAAGGCACAACGGTCTGGGTAAGAGAGTCAGCTACAGTTTGTGACTGCTGGGCTGTCACTGCCTGAGGTGAAGCTGCTTGAGGTGAAGCTACCTGAGGTGAAGCTGCCTGAGGTGAAGCTGTCTGAGCCAAAGTTGTCTGAGCCAAAGTTGCCTGAGTTAGAGCTGTCTGAGACGAAGGTACTGTTGCGGTAACATCTGCCTGACCATCTGGTTTGAGAGGACGGGCAGGATCAGAAGCCTGAGAGCTTCTCCTAGTCTTTACTTTGGGAGTTGACTCATCCTGCTCTAAAAGATTCAGCAAGTTTCCAAGATGAAAAGAATCGCGGTCAATTAACTCATCATCCGCTTCGCTTTGTCTTTGATTTTCTGCTGCAGCGTTGGCAGCTGCCATTTCCAGACGGCGCTGCTCCTCTTTTTGTAAGGTTAGTTCAGCTCTTGCTCTTTCCAGATATTTGCCTGCTTCGGCTACGCCTGCCTTAAGGGCAAGTTCAAAATAATGAATTGCAGTTGCCAGATCCTGGTCAATGTACTTTCCTTTGTAATAAAATGTTGCAGCATAAAAGTAGGCTTTTTCATAGTCAGCCTTTGCGGATAAAATCATAAGCTCCATAGCCCTTTGTTCATTGGTTTGAATGCCATCTCCCTCTAAATAGCGAAGTCCAAGGCGAAAGGCAGCTTCTGCATTTCCTAATTTAATGGCGGATTCATAGAACTGGATTCCAAGTGTGGTATCTTTTTCCACACCATAGCCTTTAAAATATAAACGCCCCAGCATTAAAAATACATAATCGTTATTAGCATGGATGGACTCCCTTAGCATAGTGAAGGCCTTTTTATAATCACGGGTGACCTTAGTGCCTTCTATGTACAAATCGGCAAGCTTGATTTTGGCCTCTATACTGCCCGCATTCGCTGAAGTAGTGTAATAATTAACTGCGGTTTCAATATTCTGTGTACATCCATTTCCGGCCTCAAAACATTGTCCTAGAGCAAAATATACCTCAGCCTTTTTTGAGGAAAGAGCTTTTTGAAACCTGGAAAATGCCTTTTCGTAATTAACAGGCGTGCCCTTTCCGTAATAATAGGAAAGTCCCAATAAGTAATCCGCCTCGAGAAACCCTGAATTCGCAGAACGTCGTAGATATAGAATGGACTTGTTATAATCAGGGGTGACCTGATTTCCCTCATAATACAACTTTCCCAATGCCAAATCAGCCTTTCCATTACCCTGTCTGGCAGAGGCTTCCAGCCACATGATGGCAGATGGAATGTCTTTTGCTAAATTATTACCCAGCAGGTTATCCATGCCACGTTTATATTTCATTTCTGCAGACATTTTTTGCACTTGAAGTTCATCTGCTTCCATATCAAGTCCTCCTCTCATGTTAAAATAACCTATATACTAAATTATAAAGCTTCTTTTGAAAAAAGTAAATTAAGAAAGAACATTCTTTTTAATCTGCAATATCTGGTGCAAACATGGAAATGTTGCCTGTGGCACAGGTCAAAGAGTAATACTCCTGGGTATGGAAATCTTTAAAAAAGACATAGTGGGTTGTTACATGAATACTGTTAAAATCACCGTCTGCCAAAGTGTCGCTTTCAAATGTAGAAAGATTCATGCGGCATAGCCGGTTGTGATCTCCACCATCTACCTGATAATACAAATATTTTTCATCTGGACTAATATTATAAAAAGAACAACGTTCCTTTACAATAATGGTTGGATTGGAGCCATCTAAATCCACTCTGGCAATTGCATAATTGTTGGAAAGAGACAAAAAGTAAATATATTCACTGGTTGCGACTACACGATAGCAATTTCCATTGTAGATTATGGAAGAAGAATAAGTATCAAGGTCCATGGCATGAATGTCGTGCTCCTGTATTTCACCATGATAAATCAAAGTATTGCTGGAAAAAGAAGCAGGTGTAAGGTGTTCTTCAGAAATAAGAGTATCCTCGCTCTTATCCAGATTTACCCGATAAAAATGCAGGCCCTCCTTAGCATTGTAGTGCTGATAGTAAATCGTATTTCCTTTTAAAGCGGTAACTCCAGCTGGTTTTCCATAGAGCTGCTCCGTGCCACCGCCATTTTTTCGATTAATTCGGTAAATACCATTTTTATTAAAATTAAAGAATTGACCCGATGCAGACTCCCGTTTACTATTATCACGGACATACACCAGATAATTTGTAGTAGCATTAATGTAGGAGGCATCATCATCTGACAGCTTTTTCATATTAGTCATATCGGAATCCATAACATACAAAGCATTACGGTCCTTTGGATTAGCAAAATATATTTTTCCGTCATATTCACAGAATCTTCCGCCGTTTAATAAATTGCCTGCCGTGTTACCAATAGCGCCCTCTTCATTTGGAGTGATACGCCCGGTAAAAAAGGAGGCAATGACAATTCCAACGAAGAAAAGCAGAAAAAAGATTCTAATTATTTTTTTCATCGGGCAATCCCCTTATCAGAAATATTGAAATATAGTTATCGAGTTGAGAAATTTCCTAAAATCCTTAAATGGTCCGCCTCTTCCTTAATGCCGTTGATCGCATTTTTTACTCCGGATTCCGCCAAGTTTCCTTCGAAATCAATAAAGAAACGATATTCCCATGGACGTCCAGTAAGGGGACGGGATTCGATTTTGGTCATACTCAAATTATTGAAGATAAAATGGGAAAGCATGTTATATAGGGTTCCACTTGCGTGTGGAAGCTCAAAGCAAAGAGAAATTTTGTTCGCATTTTCCAAATACATTTTTTGATTCGTGATGATAATGAAACGGGTTGAATTGTGTCCCTCATCATTTAATTTCCCCTTAAGCACTTCCAGCCCATAATAATCGGCTGCCCGCTCACTGGAAATCGCCCCTTGTGTCAAATTGCCATCCTCCAGTACTTTTTTCGCACTGGCAGAGGTGCTTAAGTATTCAATTGCCTCAATGTCCGGGTGCTCCTCAAAGAAACCACTGCACTGTAACAGTCCCTGCTGATGAGAGTATACTTTCTTCAAATCATCAATTGAGGAACCTTCCAAACCAACCAGAGCCTGATCAATTTTTAATATATGTTCACCAATAATAAAATTGTCATATGAAATCATCAAATCATAAATATCCAATATGCCACCAGTTGAAGTGTTTTCAATAGGAAGTACCCCGAAATCTACAATACCCTTACTTACCTTTTCCATGACCTCCTTAAAAGTAGAAGCATGGTGACAGGTTATTCCCTTTCCAAAAAAATCTTCCATAGCCTGTTCCGTATAAGAACCAGGCTCACCAAAACAAATGACCTGAGTCTCATTAGAAACAGAAAGCTCTTTTATTGGCTGAAAAGATAAATCCTCTGAATAGGAAGGAATCAAGCTGTACTGATATTTGCGGCTCATGGACATTATTTGGGTAAATAATTCCTTAATTGGGTAGCGGTTATATTCTGAGGTAACCAATTCCTGAAGCGCACTTAACTTAGATTCTTCCCGCTCCCGGTCCAACACCTTCTTACCCGTTTCAACTTTATAAGCAGCAACCTCCTGCGTTAAAACCATCCGCTCTTCAAAAAGACGAACAATTTCTTTATCAATAACATCAATATTCTCACGTGTTCTATTTAAATCCAACAATTTTAATTTCCTCCATCCATTTTCATAAATTTAATTATATACCACCACATTATCTGATTCAAGATGAATTACCACCATAAAGAAAAAACAACTGCCTTAGAAAAGAATATTGTGTATATTATGTAGAAACCGGAATATACTATAAAGAAAAAAATCAGAGGTGAATTTATGTGTGGAATTGCAGGCTACTGTGACTTTACCACAAATCTTACATGGAACCGTACGCTTCATGAAGAGAGAGTTATAAATATGGGGAATACATTAATTCATAGAGGACCAGATGACGGAGGCACCTATATTAGTGAACATGCTGCCTTTGCACATCGCAGACTGGCTGTCATAGACCCGGAAAATGGCCGACAACCAATGGTAAGAAATATAGAAGAATACGAATTTTCCATTGTTTATAACGGAGAATTATATAACACAGAGGAGATCCGAACCGATTTGCAGAAAAAGGGATACACGTTTCAGACAAGGTCCGACACAGAAGTACTGCTGATGGGCTATATTGCTTATGGCAAGGATATTACTGAAAAATTAAATGGAATTTATGGTTTTGCCATTTGGGACAGTCGGAATAAGAGCATCTTCTTATGCAGAGACCGTTTTGGGGTAAAGCCATTATTTTATTCCCGGCAGCAGAACCAATTTATTTTTGGCTCGGAAATAAAGGCATTATTAGCTCATCCGTTGGTAGAACCAATAATCAACCGTTACGGACTTAGTGAGATTTTTGGGCTGGGCCCTGCCCGATCGCCAGGAGTGGGAGTGTATGAAGGGATTTACGAAATTCCTCCGGCTCACTATGCAATTGTGGATTACTGCGGTATAAAAATAGCACCTTACTGGAATCTTAAGGCAGAAGAATATGGGGAATCCTATGAAGAAACGGTAACACACACCCGGGATCTTTTATTTGACGCCATTGAACGACAGCTGGTATCGGATGTACCTATTTGTACCTTGCTTTCCGGCGGACTGGATTCCAGTCTGGTTTCAGCCGTGGCAGCCAATTACTTACGTGGCCAGGGTAAAAAACTGGATACCTATTCCTTTGACTATGTGGATAATAACGAGAACTTTAAAGCATCATCCTTTCAGCCGGATGAAGACCGCCCCTTTGTGGATATTATGGCCAATCACATTCAGTCGAATCACCGCTACCTGGAGCTGGAGCACGATAAGGTATATGAATGCCTTTATCATGCGGTAGAAGCGAAGGATTTGCCGGGAATGGTAGATGTGGACTCTTCCCTACTGGCGTTTTCGCAGGAAATCAAAAAAAACCATACCGTTTGCCTGTCAGGAGAATGTGCAGACGAAATATTTGGTGGTTATCCCTGGTTTCGAAAGCTTGAAGAGGGCGGGGGAAAAGAGAATGCATTTCCCTGGTCGGAAAATCTGGATTTCCGTAAATCTGTATTATCAGAAAATATTGTAAAGCAATTGGAGCTGGAAGAGTATGTAAGATGCCAGTACAAAAAAACAATGGAGCGGGTTCCTCATATGCCGGTTGAATCTATACTGGTAAGAAAGCAAAAGGAGATGAGTGTCCTTAATATGTCATGGTTTATGGCTACACTGCTGGAACGGAAGGATCGGATGACCATGTCGACGGGACTGGAAGTAAGAGTACCTTTTGCTGACCACCGATTGATTGGTTATTTGTATAATGTACCATGGAAATATAAATACAGGGATAATAAGGTAAAGGGATTGTTGATTGATGTTGCATCCCAGATACTTCCTGAGGAGATACTCAAACGGAAAAAATGTCCTTATCCAAAGACCTATGATCCAAAATATGAGGAGCTGTTAAAAGTAACCCTGAAAAAAGTTCTCCTAAATGGGGATGAACCCATCGGAGAACTTGTAAACCGAGATTATTTATTGAAGCTCATGGAACTGCCATCTGATTATGGAAAGCCATGGTTTGGTCAGCTTATGGCAGGACCACAAATGTACGGGTATCTTATTCAGGTAAATTACTGGTTGAAAAAGTATAAGGTAAAGATACAGACTGCAAGCTGAATAACCAAGATGGCGGGCATGCCCAAGGTAAACGTTTTGTGCCTGGTCTTATGGCGGAACACATGCATACCAGCAATGGAGCCGATACTGCCGCCCAGAAAGGCCAATATAAATAAAGTCCTTTCCGGCGTCCGCCATTTTCCCTGTCTGGCCTTATACTTGTCCCAGGCCATGGAGAAAAAAACCATAAGATTTATAATCACGAGATAAATTATGATAATTTCCAGTTTACTCATTCAATCTCCACTCCATCAGTTTCTATTATCTTGAGAGCCCTTTCAAAATTGTAATCTTCAATTGCTTCACAAAGTTCATTGAAGTCTGGGAGAGAAATATCTTCCAAATCCCACTGGGTATTCATAAGCGTGTCTAAAATTTTCTCACAATTAGAAGGGATTGCAGTCAAAAGCCCTCTATTCAAATCCTCCATTAATTTAAGATACTGTTCTTTGGTTCCGCTTTTTTGGGGACTAGTGGCAGCTGTGGCAACTATTACATTCTTTTGAATGTTTTGAATGATTTCCTGAACCGCTGTTTTAAAAGCATCATATATGGTAAAATCAGGACTCTCTGCCATAAGTTGTTTTTCTACCATTTTGGCAGTCTCAGCTAATCCATACATGCCAAGATTTCCCATCACACCTTTCAAGGTATGGATATAACGGCGGAAGCCTTCGGACATTTGAGGCTCATCCAGATGGGAATAGGAATTGGCAAAACTAAGTAAGGATTTTTTATAGCGCTCTTCATTTCCGCCAAAACGAGCCAAACCGTCTTTTATATGAATCCCTTCAATCGCCAGATGGGATTCAGAAAGCAGGTGAGGGGCGGTATCACCCTCAATTGGTCCGGATATGGAGAGAACCTTTGCAAGCTCACTGTAAAGAACATCAAGATCAATCGGTTTTGGGATATAACCATTCATTCCGATGGCCATAAACTCATCAATCTGTTCAAGCATGACATTGGCGGTCATTGCCAGGATGTTGATATCCTTGTATGGCTTGTCACTATTCCGTATTTTAAGTGTGGCTTCCATTCCATCCATGACTGGCATGAGAATGTCCATTAATATCAAATCATATTCGGCTTTTTCCAGTAATTCCAGACATTCCAATCCGTTAGAGGCCACATCTGCTTGAATTCCCAGCAGTTTTAACATTTCCAGGGCGACCTCCTGATTGATGGAATTATCTTCACATAAAAGGACTCTAGAGGTTACAAAGCCTTCTCTGGAAACATTAGGTGCAGAAAAATCTTCATCCAATACATGGCACAGCTTCTGAATAAAAGAGGAAGGTATAAAAGGCTTTTGCAATATGTCACTAAAGCCCACATCTCTGATTTCAGCTTCCGGAATTTGTTTTACATAAGCGGAAACCATTAACAACTTGGTATAATTAGAAGATTTTGCCAGCTCGCGACCGATTTTGATACCATCGTCTCTGCCCAAAAGGTAATCTAAGATAACCAATCGGAATGGATTATTTTGTGCTTCATGTCTTAATACGGTGTCAAGTACCTCTTCTCCGGAAGCAACACTGGTGACAGAAAAGCCTGCAGATTCCAGGAGTTTTTGCATGATATTTCGGGAAAATTGGTCGTCATCGGCAATGAGTACGGGTTGGGAAGTCAAATCTCTTCTGGATACAACTTGCATAATAGTATCTTCTGAATCGGTCAAGCCAAAGGAAAGATGGATTGTGAAAGTAGTTCCGATACCAATGTTACTCTCAATGTCTAGGGAACCATCCATCAAATCCAGAAGTTGTTTGGTAATGGACATACCAAGTCCGGTTCCGGAGGTCTTGTATTTGTAGCTGTCACTAAATTGTTGGAATGGTACAAAGAGAGCGTCTACCTGTTCTTGGGACATTCCAATTCCGGTATCAGTGATACGGAAGGAGATTTGTATTTTGCCATCTTCTCGTTTTTTTTCAAAAATTTTAAGTACCACACGGCCATCTTCCGTATATTTGGCTGAATTATCCAAAATATTTTTGAGAATCTGCCAGAGGCGAGTCTTATCACCATAGAGGAAAACCGGGAGTGTGGGTTCAATATCTAAGAGCATTTCCACACGTTTATCTTCAATTCGCTCAGAGGCAATCATAAAGGCATTGGCAACAATGTCTTCCAGGTTGAAAACTTCTTCTACTAATTCCACTTTTTGTGCTTCTATCTTTGAAAAATCCAGGATATCATTAATAATGGTCAAAAGATTCTTAGCAGAAGAATGAATTTTCCGATAGGTATCTGTATTTGTGGCATCCTGCCCACGGGCAAGAGCAATTTGTGTCAGTCCGACAATGGCATTCATTGGGGTGCGGATTTCATGACTCATATTTGCCAGGAAACGGCTCTTTAACTGGTTAGCCTCCCTTTCATGCTCGGCAGCGTTTAACAGCAGCTTGTTCTGGAGTTTTTCGGCCTCGATATCCTGAATCATCATGATCAGGCACTTTTTGCCGCCAAAAATAATCTGACTGGAAATTACCCGGGTGTCTAAGACCTTTCCGGTGATGGTTCGATAGGTAAAATCCATACTTTGTCCATAAGGGGAAGCAAATGTTCTTTGCCGGAAGGCTTCTTCCTTTTCTTCCGTTGTTAACCCATCCGTCTGTTGAACGTGATATAGGGCTGACATGGAAATATCGGAAAAGGCTCTGGTCTTGGGAAGCTCCAATAAATCGTAAAATGCCGTGTTAGCATATTCCACCTCATCGGTAAAGGGATTCTGAATGACCATGGCCATCGGCAATGCATTGATAAGTGCTTGCAGGTCCTCCTGGTTTTGGCGCAAAGTATCATTTTTATGCTCCACATCCTCTATGTCCATATACCATTTAATGGTTGCCTGACCGTGTGAATTCTGAAGAATTGTTGTAAACATGGAAAAACGATGGTGCTCTTTGTTTCGAACCTGTAAGGTAACCGGAACCATATTAAGTCCCCGGTCTGTTTCCAATTTATTATGAGCTCGATTCCGTTCTTCTGGGTCTACGTAATATTTTTCAATGGGGGCGCCAGCAACCATGCCAATTTTATCCTTAGCATACCGGTTGCAGTCAATGATAATATCATCTTTTACTACAACATAAGCCACAGGAGCTTTTTCTATAATAGACTCACGAATGGTTCTTTGAAAGTTGTTAAGACCAGTAAGTATTTGTGCCCAATTTTCCTTATAGCCTTTGTAATTATCGGAATTTATTTGATAATTTAAATCCCCTAAATTGGAATGGCTGATTAATGTGGAAATTTCACGTTGGATGCCATATACAGTATGTATAATCTGATTAAAGCTTTTGGCCAGCAGACCAAATTCATCCTTGGATTCATAAGGAGTGAAGTCTACATCAAAGATACCATCAGCCAGTTTATGGGCAATCCGTTCCATCTCGCCGATTCTTTTGATTTTTCGGGAAAGAATGGCAGCACTTGTAATAGCAGTAACCAGCATGGCAATGATGGAAAGCATCATAACAATAAGAGCAGCATCGGCCTGTTTTCTGGTAGTTAGTGCCTGATTCACACAGCGGGTTATTACCGTTTGGTTGAAAAGATTAAGGGTATCAATAATGGGCTGTTTTCCAGCTTTGTATTTTTCACTGAAAAGCAAGTCTCTGGCTTCTTCCAGTTTGTTTTGTTCAACCAAAAGAAAAGCTTCCTCTTCTATAAGCTCCAAATCATAGGATAATTCTTTCGCCTTATCCACAAGTGCTATTTCATTAAGCGGTGCATGGAGGCGTTTCATTTCTTCCAGAACACGTTCTCTGGTTTTTGTGATATTTACTTCTTTTATATAAGCTTCCAGATATTCCTTATCACCTGATTGGGCATAGAATCGTGCCTGTTCTGTGAGGAAATCGGAAGCTGACAGTAAATTCTCGCCAAACTGTCGGACACTAATCTGTTCTTCCAGAATGCGTCGATCTTGATGAATCGAGTAGATATGAACACTTAAGGTAATTGCAATGATACCGGCAAAGATGATTGGTACAATGCGAAGTAATGATGATATTTTCATTTTGAGTACATCCTCCTATGAAATTGATAACACAGTAATGCCGATACGATTTATACATAAAAACAAAAGAAAATGCTCTGTTTTGCTTTGTGATTACTTCGGCTTCATTATATCATGTATTATCTGTGTGGTCAACAGAGGAAAGTGGGAGATTTTATCTGAAATTCAAATACTTACGAAGGGGTTCGGGACCTCTCACAATGGTTCGGGTAATCTGAAGTGTTCCATCTTCCCGGGCTTTCATGCGCCAATCCACCATGACAAGATGATCATTAATCAGCTCGATTCCTGTGATTCCCTTAGTGTGAATGCAGCAGCCTGTATTGAAGTAGGGGAGTTCCCTGTTTTTGGGAAAACGGGGACGGTGGGTATGCCCGCAGATAAGAATTCTTTTATGTCTGCGTATCCAGTACTTGTAAGTCTTTTCAATTTTATGGCGTTTGAAAAGATTCCTGGCCGGGCTGGCCGGATTGCGAAAGCCCACCACGTGGAGAAAACGCCAGAAATAGCGGAGCATAGACCTGGAAATAAACCAGAATTGATCATTTATAATATCACCTTGATGGCCATGCACAACAAAAAGCTCCAGACCGTTAATCCGATGTTTGAGAATCAGTGCTTCCTGCGGCCGGATGCCGGGAAAAAGAGGAAAATACTCCTGAGAATATTCATCGTAATATTTGTAGTAATTCCGTCGGACATAGTTTCTGTTTTTTAGGTAATTGTTGTGATTTCCATAAAGGATAAGCATTCGTTTATCATCAAAAAACTTTTTCATTACGGTAAAGACATCTCCATGGGCAAGCCTTATGGTTTTGAAATCAGTATATTCCCAAAGCTCATCCCCATCCCCAACTTCAACGTAATGATATCCCTGATTATAATAATAATCCAGAGCATGGACCAGAACGGCTTGATTTCTGGTAAATTCATCGGAAACACTATCGTCCCCCCGGTGAAGATCGCTGAAAAAGATATATTTGGAACTACTGTCAAAGTATTTTGTTCGGGCATTCTTGTAAGCCTGTGTTAAGCGTATTTCTGTGTTCATATCAGCCTCCTGCAACCTTTATAAGTCATCGGCGTCCTGTTCAGGAACCCCGTCACCCTCGCCAACCCCGGTATAGCTTCCCAGAACATCGGAAGGAATATCCTTATTAAAAGCATTTTCAATGGACTGATTGGTGGTCCAATGATGAAAGGTAGTATTGATAGGCATGTTAAGGGCATTTTGTTCGTTGTGCTTATTTTTTTCGTTCATTATTTTAAGTCCTTTCTTATTTTTTTAAGGAGTATGAAGCTGTTTAAAGAGTATGAAGATGCGCCTTCGCTACTGATTGTTTATACCGCTGGTGGGTGCATGCTGAAGTATGGAAACAGCCTATATAAATTCAACGTTAGGATATGTATTATTTTAATTAATATGCAAGCTTCTGCAGATTATTTCTTACAGAATAATATGGGGCTGATAAAAAAACGGCGTTTTAAGGCATTGCAATTTTGGAAGAAGCGGATATTTTTAGAAATTATGAATCGGACGAAAAAGTTGGACGTTTTAAGATGTTTGTGAGGACAATATCAAGTCTCCTGCATATAATATACAAAAAGAGGTTAAATGGCATGGCTTATATTTTAAAAACCAATCTGGCTATCCGGGGAAACTATGGTGATAACCGGAAAATCTCTTCCTTAAAGTATATTGTACTTCATGATTCCGGCAAGGATGGTGACAGTGATGAATCCAATGCAGCATACTACAAAGAACATATTTCCAAAGCCAGAGCGCACTATTTTGTTGATGATGATTCCATTTCCATATCAGTACCAGATGATTATATTGTTTGGAGTGTAGGAGGCGTAAAATACGAGGATGCGGATCAAGCTGGAGGTGGAAAATGGCATGGAATTTGTACCAATGCAAATTCTATTTCCATTGAGCTGTGTGATACCGTAAAAAATGGAAAGTGCGATTTTACCGAGGAAACCGTAAACAATACGGTGCGGCTGGTAAAGAAGCTCATGGAACGGTATCGAATACCACCTGAAAATGTCATACGTCATTTTGATGTGACGGGAAAAATCTGTCCCAAGCCATTTGTGGATTCGGAAAAGCAGTGGAAGGTGTTTAAGGAAAAAATCACTTTGCCGGAGTATGGTAAGGTAACTAAATTTGTTTTCTTAAAAAAGGCGCCATCTTTGTTTGCCAAGAGTACGGTAGGAGTCCCGGAAGGGAGGGAGATAAAGATATTAGAAAGAACCAGTGGGAAATATTGGTGTGTGAATGTTACGATTGGCGGTGTGGTTTATAAAGGGTATATCAATAGAAGATATGTGGAAGCTATAAAATGAATCGCAGCATTAATAAACAGGTATTTTATATTGCTCGTTTATAGCTGCGCAAATTGAAATGGGGGAAGCAGCCTAAGCGTCTGCTTCCCCGCAAATATCTTCCAGAACGTGTATTAAATCATGTATTGATTCAAGATGAACATTACGCTCTAAAATGCAATTTTTTAATTCAATTGGTAGGCTTTCAAATTTGTCCCGGAGTCCCGGAGATACATAGGATGCCATAAAATCATCACCTCATAATTAGTATGCACAATATTTAAAAATATTATTATATTCATGTTGCATTTTGTGTTGCATTGTATTAAAAACGTTATAAAAACGATGAATATTTTATACTATAGTAAAAAACAAAAAACGCCGAAGTCCTTATAACCAGAGGACTCGACGCTTTTTAGCTATTTCTTAACAATCGGAGTAACAGGACTTGAACCTGCGACCTCATGACCCCCAGTCATGCGCTCTACCAAGCTGAGCCATACCCCGCAACAAATAATATTGTAACACGTTACAGGAAAAAAGCAAGTGAAAAATAAAAATACCTGCTTCATATACAACTACAGATTGATATGTTAAAATTGCAATAAGACGGATAAGATAGACTAGAGGTGGTAGCATATGAAAAAAGTCAGATGGCTTGGTTTAATAAGTATTCTTTTGATGGCGTTGGCCTTAAGTGGTTGCAGTTACTTAAAGAAGCTGGGACTTCTTGAGGATAAATCCGTCAAAGCTTATAAGGATTTGAGTATCTCCAATATGGAGGTGCACTTTATCGATGTGGGGCAGGGAGACTGTACCTTGATTATTTGTGATGGACATGCTATGCTCATTGACGCTGGGGATAACAGCCGTGGTACTGCAGTGCAGAATTACATTCAAAAGCAGGGAATTACCAGGCTGGACTATGCCATTGGGACCCATCCTGATGTAGACCATATTGGCGGTCTGGATGTGGTCATATACAAATTTACAACAGATACAGTAATCTTACCAGATTATGAAAAAGATACCATTACTTATGGTGCTCTGATGAATGTCATTCACAGGCGGAATTATAAGGTTACCCGTCCGGTTGTGGGAGAGATTTTTAACCTGGGAAGTGCGGTTTTTACCATTATCGGGCCAGGAAATGAAAACCACAGTAAAATAAACGATCATTCCGTGGGAATTGTTCTGCAGCATGGTGAAAACCGATTTGTCTTTATAGGTGATGCAGAGGAAGCAGAAGAAATGGATATGGTAGAAACAGGAATGAATCTCACGGCAGATGTATTAAAAATACCTCACCACGGCAGTAAAAATGGACTGGTGGAGCCTTTTTTAGAGGCGGTGAAGCCTACGTATGGAATCATCAGCTGTGGTGATAACAATGACTATGGTCACCCTCATGCTAAGGCTCTTAATATGCTGCGGAAAGCGGATGTAAAGGTATTTCGTACAGACGAACAGGGAACTATTGTAGCCAGGTCGGATGGTGAAAAAATTTTATGGAATGCATCCCCATCAGAATCCTGGCAAACCGGAGAACCTAAGGGTTCAGCGAAGAGCACAACAAAGATTACGGAAGCCAAGTATATTATTAATTCCAATACAATGAAGTTCCACAAACCAAGCTGCGCCAGTGTACAGGAGATTGCTAAGAAAAATAAAAAAGAATCCGCACTTTCAAAGGCGAAGTTAATTAAGAAAGGGTATGCTCCATGTAAAAAGTGTCTGGGAGAATAATTCAACGAAATATTGAACACCTGGGATAAGTGGCTGGTAATCTGAAATAGGATTAGCAGTCATTTTAAAATTGTCAAAAAATGTAGAAAAATACAATGATTCATCACCTATTTTGTCTTGGAGAATAAAATATAATAACCATGATAGAAAGGTTAGATGAATCTTATGTTACAAACTGTATTAATCATTGTGCTGATTGTTATTGCCTTCCTGCTGCTTACAGGAGGCATTGTTTTGTTAGTTCGCTGGCTGCGTTTTCGTCCTACCAGAAATAAACAGGTTCAACTGGAAGAACTCAATCAGGTTTTGGAACCAACTGGATTTGCATATGAGCTGAGGGGAGATTATTTCTATTCTCTGCAGAACTGTTGGCAGAGGGAAATGGGCTATTGCAGCCTATACGATGAAGGGGCCCCCTTCTTTAACATGATAATGGACTGCGAACCAATTACTTTCCGTTACGGTGGAAGACGATGGCTCATTGAATTGTGGAAAGGGCAGTATGGTATAACAACCGGAGCAGAAATGGGAGTATATAATACCACCAGAGAAGACATTCGTTCCCAAAAATTTAACGGTCCCTTTTATGAGGCTGTCTGCAATCGAGAGATGCTTCCAATGTCATTTGTATTAAGAAAAAATGGTAAGGTACTGCTACGTCGCCAGGACATTACCTGGTGGCTGACGGGTTTTCGTCTGGGCGAGTTTACCAACCCGGACGCTCTTGCCATGGATGCTAGAATTACCTTCCCTAATTATGAAATGCTGCGAGCTTTTATAGGAGGCTTGCAGGCTCTTGGTTATAATCGACAGGAATATTCTATAAGACGGAGAACGGTACTCATTCATTACACCACACCTCATTCTCGTCAGCCCGTTACCCGCAACCAGGCACAAGAAACCATGGTTCAAAGGGTAAATGCAGATAATGTCCGTCTTTATCAGGCTGCAACAGCGCGGTTTACGGACACCTTGGATAAGCTGGAGCTTTTAAGAACAACTACGCCGGAATTGTTTCAGATAATGCTTAAATCATTGTATGCAAGAGGATTATTTGATGCATTTGAATGGATTCGAGATATGATTGGTGGAGACCGTTCAGAACCAATTGCCCCACCATTGCCGCCATTGCCGCCAGATCCACCAGATCCACCATGCCCACCGTGGCCACCAGACCCACCATGTCCACCGTGGCCACCAGACCCACCATGTCCACCATGTCCGCCAGACCCACCGGATCCACCATGTCCCTCGTACTTTTCATGCCCATCAGGAATAGAAAGGGTTACAGATTTAAATGATTTAGAAACGCCTGTAAACTGTCTGTATCCCAACTATGTATCAGGAATTCCTTCCGAGCCACTTGAGACTCCATTTGAGCCAGAACTTCCAGTTATGAAAGAAGAACAGGAAAATACAGAAGTTTATCAGAAAAATTACCAAGATAGACGGCACAGGTAATGGCTATGTCATTGGTAGAACGGAGACTGAATCAGGCGTACCGGAATTCCAGCGTGATTCCATTTCATTCTGGTTCTAAATTTATTATTATGAGTGATTGTCATCGAGGGCAGGGAAATGCCGGAGATAACTTTCTTCCTAACCAAAATTTGTTTTTTGGGGCGCTGGAATATTATTTTCAAAATGGTTTTATCTATATTGAGGTTGGAGATGGTGATGAACTATGGGAGAACCGCAGAATGGAACCAATTATTCAGGTCCACAGTGATGCTTTCTGGATGATGTCTAATTTTTATCGGGAAAACCGATTTTATATGTTATATGGAAACCATGATGTGGCAAAGAAGAAAAAAGGTATTACCGCTAATGCCTGCGAAAATTATTATAGTGATGAAAAAAAGTGTCAGATTCCTCTTTTTCCGGGAATTGTAATGAGAGAAGGGTTAATTTTGGAAAACACGGAAACCCGAGCACGAATCTTTTTGGTTCATGGACATCAAGGTGATATCATGAATGATTTATTTTGGCCTCTGGCAAGATTTATGGTTCGCTATATCTGGCGGACAATGGAACTGGTTGGCTTTTTGGATCCAACCGGAGCTGGAAGAACTCATAAGAAAAAAGAAAAAATTGAAAAAAGGCTTCTGGCATACGGAAATGACAACGAAGAAATAGTCATAGCCGGACACACTCACCGCCCATACTTTTCCAAGCCGGGTCAAGGATATTATTTTAATGATGGAAGCTGCGTACACCCCCGCTGCATTACTGGAATTGAAATAGAAAACAATCAGATTTCCCTGGTGAAGTGGGCTGTATGTACGAGAGAGGACCGTACCTTATTTGTGTGCCGGGAGGTCTTGGAAGGACCGGTTTCCCTGAATGAGTATATGTGCTGACACTTGATAATGATAAAACCTGCCGTATCAGATGATGAACTGACCCCCAACGTTAAAACTAAAAATCTAACGATTGGGAGGTCAGTTTTTATCAAATGGATTGCCAATATCTTGAAGGGGGTGCTATAATGGGTAAGAGTAAAAAAAGGAGAATACGTACAGTGGCAAAGAAATTTTATGCAATCCGCAAAGGGAAGCAAACGGGGATTTTTAATAGCTGGGATGAATGCAAAGCGCTGGTGAGTGGCATTTCCGGCGCAGAATACAAAAGCTTTCTCACGGCCAAGGAAGCCATGGATTATATCAATGGTGCATCTGGAAAAGTGATATTGGCAGACTTGGAAAAGACTTCTAATTCCCTTAACAAAGAAGGAACTGATTTTATAACTGCTTATGTAGATGGCAGCTATAATAATGATACAAAAGAATTTTCATATGGGATGGTGATTCTTTATAAAGGGGAAGAACTATATTTTTCCCAAAAGGTAGAAGATGATTCTCTGGTGAGTATGCGAAATGTAGCAGGTGAAATAAAAGGAGCCGAAGCAGCGATGAATTATGCTTTGAAGGAAGGTTGTCCGGCAATAAAGATTTATTACGATTATGAAGGAATCGAAAAGTGGTGTACCGGGGCTTGGAGTGCTAACAAAGAGGGAACCAAAGCTTATAAGGCTTTTTATGATTCGATAAGGGACAAGCTTTTGGTAGAGTTCGTAAAGGTCAAAGGCCATTCCAATGATAAATACAATGATATTGCAGATGAATTGGCGAAGAAGGCCATTTTTTAAGCGATAGTGGCTAATAATTAAAAGTAATTTACGAAACAGCTTACAAAATAATTTGCAAAATAACTTAAGAAATGAATGGATGAACGAGAACAGAAAGAGACGAGGACTTTAATGAAGGAAAAATTATACACAATACCGCTGACAGAAAGCCTGGAAGCTCAGGATGAGTGTCCTTTCTGTGTGGCAAGGCAGAAGCTGGAAAAGGAGGCATTGGATTTTACTCTGGGAAGCTGTGCTTCTTATATGGAAAGTGATGTAAGAGAGCAGACCGATGCCATTGGCTTTTGTCGGGAACACATGAAGGCTATGTATTTATATGGCAATACCTTGGGAAATGCCCATATCCTCCACACCCATCTGAAAAAGTCCAATCAGGAGTTGGAGAAAAAGCTAAAGGATTTTACGCCAGCGAAAGCTGGACTGTTTGGAAGGGGGAAAAAACAGGCAGAAGGTGGCTTGGCATCCACTAAAATAACAGGATGGATTCGGGAACGAGAAAAATCTTGTTATATTTGCAAACAGATAGATGAGACTTATGATCGGTATTTAGACACTTTTCTCTATTTGTTCAGGACCAATCCAGAATTTGTAGAACGGGTAAAGAACTCCAAGGGTTTTTGCTATACTCATTTTGGAGACTTGTTGGAAAAAGGGGAAGAGAAGCTGAATGCAGCCCAGTTTGAAGAGATGACCCAGATTTTATTTCCTCTTATGACTGCAAATATGAAGCGGGTCGAAGAAGATTTGTCATGGTTAATCGATAAGTTCGACTACCGATATACCGATGCACCCTGGAAAAATTCTAAGGATGCTTTGCCCAGGGGGATGCAGAAGATGCATGGTGGATATCCAGCCGAGCCACCCCATCATCCGTGAGGATGATTTCATTCGTGAGGATGATTTCATTCGACTCTTTTTGATGGCGGCAATTGGCAGACATAAATGGTTTACTTTTTACTAAGAACTTGTTAAACTAGGATTAGGATATCGTATTTTTAAAATATTTGAAGAAGGTAAAGGGGAAGATTACGCATGGCATTTAAGATAATTACCGATTCCGCTTCAGACATACCAAAGTCTGTGATAGAAGCATACAATCTACATGTGATTCCAACACCGGTTACCATTGATGGTACCGATTATTTTGATGGGGAAACCATATTTCCGGATGAGTTTTATAAAATTCAAAGTGAAGGTCGTGATATTAAAACCTATCACATCAACCAATTTATGTTTTACCAGCATTTTGAACCATTTGCCAAAGCAGGAGATGAAGTATTATATATCTGCTTCTCCACTGGAATTGCAGGAACATTTAATGCGGCGAATCTGGCAAAAGAAGAGCTGTTGGAAACTTATCCAGGTTTCAACATTACCATTATTGACTCTAAATGTGCCTCTGTTGGATTTGGTTTAATTGTGGACAAGCTCCTCCAGATGCAGAAGAATGGTGCGCCAAAAGAATTAATCATTGAGGCGGCTCATTATTTTTGCGAACATCAGGAGCATGTCGTAACGGTTTCTACTTTGGAATTCCTATATAAAGGAGGCCGTGTTAGTCGGACTTCTGCTGCATTAGGTGGTGTACTTGATATTAAACCGATTATAGATGTAAACAACGAAGGAGCCTTGCAACCTATTGAAAAGACACGTGGATGGAAGAAGGCATTGAAGCGTTGTGTAGAAATAGTTGGTGAACGTGGTGCGGAGCTTGACAAGCAAGTAATTGGTATTTGCTACGGCACAGACACAGAAGCGTATGATATGGTGGAAGAGCTGCTAAAGGAAAAATATCAGGTAAAAGGAATCTTAAAAGCACAGGTTGGCTGCGCCATAGGAGCTCATACAGGTCCGGGAGTGTTAGGAATCGTATATCAGAATTCGCGAAACGAAACATTTGAAGAATTTTTAGATAAATGAAACAATATAGAGGCTGTGAGACGAGTGTGTATTCACTGGTTTTGCAGCTTTCTTTTGACTTTTCAACTCGCATTTTACTGTAATTTTTTGATGTTGTACATTCAGAAGAAAAAAATGTTCCCATGTTAGAATACACATATTTGCACTGAACAGCATAAAGGATAGCGTTGAAACAAAAGGGCAAATTTTGTACACTTAATTTACCGTTTATATTACTGCGCAGGCATCACCAAATTGTCAACGCAAAGAAGTATCAAAATATTTTGTGAAGCGTTTAACGCAAGAGCTTTAAGAAAGAGAGGTAGTTATGTTAGATTTTACATTATTAGAAAAGAAACCCTTTCACCTTAATGAAAAGCAGGTAAATTGGGTAAAGACAACTCTGGATGGAATGACCAAGGAAGAAAAAATCGGGCAACTATTTTGCTTAATTACGTATAGTAGTGCGGAAGAAGCCTTAAAGCCTCTTGCCACAAAGTACAAAGTAGGTGGCTGTATGGGAAGACCAATGCCTTTGGAAGAAATCCATGGAGCCATTAAAGTGCTTCAGGAGAATTCCAAGATTCCAATGCTTATCGCAGCGAACTTTGAAGCAGGTGGAGATGGTTTGATTTCCGAAGGAACCAATGTGGGACCAAACATGCAGGTAGCAGCTTGTGGTGACAGCGAATTCGCTGGTAAAATGGGCTATGTATGTGGCAGAGAGGGTGTAGCCGTCGGAGCTAACTGGGCATTTGCGCCAGTCATTGACATTGATAAGAACTTCCGTAATCCAATCATGGCAACCAGATTATTCAGTTCCGATGACAATCTGGTAAAGGATTGTGGGGTAGCATATACAAAAGCATGCCAGGAGCAGGGAATGGCAGTATCTATCAAGCATTTCCCTGGTGATGGAGTAGACGAAAGAGACCAGCATCTGGTTACCAGCATTAACTCCCTGTCCTGCGATGAGTGGGATAAAACCTTTGGAGAAGCTTATAAAGCTTGTATCGAGGAAGATGCTCTTACCGTAATGGTAGGACATATTATGCAGCCAGAATACAGCAGAAGACTGCGCCCAGGTATTAAAGATGAAGACATCATGCCAGCAACCCTGGCTCCAGAATTAATCAATGGCTTATTAAGAGAACAATTAGGCTTTAACGGAATGATTGTTACCGATGCAACCACAATGGCTGGAATGTGTATTCCAATGGGACGTAAAAAAGCAGTTCCTTACACCATTGCTGCAGGTTGTGACATGTTCCTGTTCGCTAAGAATTTGGATGAAGATTACCAGTACATGGTAGATGGCGTAGAAGAAGGCATTATCACACCCGAACGTCTGGATGAAGCAGTAATGCGTATTCTTGCATTAAAAGCAGCGCTTAAGTTGCCTGAAAAGCAGGAAAACGGCACCTTAGTTCCAGATCTGGCAAAAGCAAAAGAAATCGTAGGATGCAAAGAGCATAAGGATATTGAACTTGCTTGTGCAGATAAATCAGCGACGTTGGTTAAGAATAAACAGAACTTACTGCCATTAAGCGTTGAAAAATATAAAAGAGTTATGCTATATCCAATCACTTCCGGTGAAAATGCCCTCGGCTATGCCGGTGGCGAAGACATTACTCAGATTATGAAGGATGCCCTGGAAAAAGAAGGCTTTGATGTAACTGTATTTGAAGCACCAAAAGGACTGGAAGGCATGCAGACCAGATATGATGATATGGTAAATAACTATGATTTGTGCCTTTACGCAGCCAATATGATTACCAAGAGTAATCAGACGGTAGTCCGTATTGAGTGGGCACAGCCGATGGGTGCAAACTGCCCGAACTTCCAGGCAGATATTCCTACCATATTTATATCCTTTGCAAACCCATACCATTTGATTGATGCACCAAGAGTTCGTACCTATATTAATGCCTACAAGTTTAAACAGACTAATGTAGATGCAGTAATGGATAAATTAATGGGAAGAAGTGAATTCAAGGGAACAGATCCAGTTGATTCCTTCTGTGGTATGTGGGATACAAAACTTTAACAGACTATTTCAAACTCCTGTATGAATGATATATGATGGAGAAAAGGCTGGCAGAAATGCCGGTCTTTTCTTTTTGGAGTTGACTTAACCAGCGTAAAGGTTTATAGTAAAAAAAGATAAACAAGGCAAACAGTAGCAGCGGTATCAGCTACTGTTTTTTTGACGGACTAAAGTTAGATACAGATTAGTGGAGGATGAAATAACATGGCAAAAGAAATGACCAGGGATATGACGGTGGGACGTCCGATTTCCCTGCTTTTTAAGTTTTTTATACCCTTGATGCTGGGGAATATATTCCAGCAGTTTTACAGTATGATTGATTCCATTGTAGTAGGAAAATTTGTCGGCGTAAATGCACTTGCAGGTGTGGGGGCAACGGGGGCCATAAACTTTTTGATTTTGGGATTTGCCATAGGTATTTGTGGTGGATTTGGAATTATGTTTGGACAAAGATTCGGTGCCAAGGATTATAAAGGCATGCGAAATTACATAGCCAATGCTCTTTATTTAACGGCGGGTATTGCAGCAATACTCACTCCTCTTACGGTTATTTTCTGTAAACCTATTTTGATTTGGATGAAAACGCCAGATGAAATCTTAAATGAGGCCTACTCTTTTATTGTAGTTATTTTCGCAGGTATTATTGTTACAATGATGTATAACATTGCCGCCGCTATTTTACGCGCCATTGGAGACAGTAAAACCCCTCTCTATGCATTAATGGGGGCATCCTTGGTTAATATTGTACTTGATCTGATATTTGTACTGGTATTTCATATGGGGACCATGGGTGTTGGTATTGCTACCGTGATAGCCCAGGGAGTATCGGGTGCTTTCTGCATTATGTATATGTTTAAGAAATACGATATTTTAAAGTTTAAACCAGGCGAAATGAAAGTAGACCCTTTAAAAATGGTACACTTAATGGGACTGGGAATTCCTATGGCTCTGCAGTTTTCCATTACAGCAATCGGAAGTGTTATTATGCAAAGTGCCATAAATGGTCTGGGAGCGGTAGCTGTAGCATCTGTGGCTGCTGGCTCCAGAGTAAGTATGATATTCTGTGGTGTTTTTGAAATGATAGGAATGTCTCTTGCTACCTACAGCAGTCAGAATAAGGGTGCCAAAAAGTACAGCAGAATAAAAGAAGGTGTTAAGGCAGGCGCAATCATGGCGGCAGTTGGTTGTGTGATTACCATACTCGTTGTTCAGCTGTTTGGAAAACAAATTGCGTTGCTTTTTATAAATGAATCGGAATTGGAAATTATGGACAACATTGTTTTATTCTTACGGTTTAATTCTTTCTGCTATCCAACGCTGGCACTCCTATTAGTGCTGCGGAATGTCCTTCAGGGAATTGGCTATAGTTTTATTGCCATGATGGCAGGTGTAAGTGAATTGGTAGGTCGAGTCATTGTTGCCTTTGGCTTGGTCGGTCCATTGGGATTTATGGGAGTCTGTATGTCAAACCCAGCGGCGTGGTTATTGGCAGATGCTATTTTGATCGCCAGTTACATTTATGCGGTGAAGCAGATGAATAAAGAAGAAAGAGCGATGATAGAAACCGCATAGACAGTAAAAACCTTGTAATAAGAAAATATTGATAGGATAGTGTGTCCTGGATATCAGAAGTGAGGAGATGTATGATCGGAAAAACCTATGAAAATATTGTAAATGGAATAGAGGTAAGGCAGAATGTTAGTCTGCTGAGAAAAGAATTAAAAGCGGATGGAGCAAAATATGGTTTTTTATTTGAATTAGCAGGAGAATTTTCTGTATTAGAAGGGTTGCTTTATCACGAAGATCCCAAAACGAGAAAAAATGCGGCGCTTCTTATGGGTGACCTTGGAGATAAGAGGCTTCTGGCACCGCTTTATGAGGCCTACGAAAAAGAGACCACCCTATTTGTGCGAAGTGCTTATCTTACGGCACTTAAGGAGTTTGACTACCGTGAATACTTGCCTGAGCTGAAGATAAAGCTGGATCTTTTGTCTAAAGAAGAATTAACGGAAGAAAACAAAAAGCACATAACAGAGGAAATGAAAGGTCTATCCGATTTGATTATCCTGATGGAAGGCGTAAAAGCCCATACTTTCACAGGATATAAGAAAGAATCCGAGTTGGTGCTCCTTACTAATCGGAATTTTAACCATGTTGTCTTAGAGCAGGTAAACCAGATGGAAGGAGTCCGGGCGAAAACCTTTGGTGCCGGTCTTATGGTACTGACCAATAATCTGGAAGAAATTCTGAAAATAAGAACCATTGAAGAAATATTGTTTGCCCTGCAAAAAGTGAAAACCTGCCCGGCAGAACCGGAAAAGGCGGCAAGGAAGCTGATAGATGGCGGGCTTTTGCCATTTTTAAAAGAACGTCATAAAGAGAAAGCCCCATTCTATTTTCGGATTGAAGTAAAAAGCAAAATGCCTCTGGATAAAAAGAGTACTTTTGCAAGGAAAATGGCGGTGGAACTGGAACGTCTTTCTGATCGAAGCTTAATTAATACCACATCAAAGTATGAAGTAGAAATACGACTAATTGAAAATAAGGAAGGCAGCTGGAATGTTCTCCTCAAATTGTATGGTCTTTTGGACCAACGCTTTTCTTATCGGCTCGAAACGCTTCCTACCAGTATTAAGCCGGTAAATGCAGCTCTTATGCTGGAGCTTGCAGAAGATTATTTAAAAGAGGAAGCGAAAGTGCTGGATCCATTTTGTGGAACCGGAACCATGCTGGTAGAACGGCATAAAAAACGAAAAGCCAATACTCTTTATGGAATTGATATTTATGGAGATGCCATTGAAAAAGCCAGAATCAATACAGAGGAAGCTCATTTGATTATCCATTATATCAACCGGGACTTCTTTGATTTTACTCATGAATACCAGTTTGATGAAATTATTACCAACATGCCTGCGGTTACGGGAAGAAAGACAAAAGAAGAGATTGCACTTTTATACAAACAGTTTTTTGAAAAGTCCAAAACTCATTTGAATGAAGGGGGAATCATAGTTCTCTATACCCACAATCGAGAGTTAGTGGAGCAATTTGGACCAAAAGAAGGGTTTACCATAAAGGACAAGTGGGAAATTTCAATGAAAGAGGGCACCTATGTTTTTGTGCTTTCATTATGAACAGTGCTGACGAGAGGTGAGCGAAGGAAATAACCCTTCCCCCTCAAGTTGTAACGTGAAGCTGGAGGAGACCAAATGGAAAAAGTATATTTATTTTTAGCTGAAGGTTTTGAAGAAATTGAAGCATTAACAGTAGTGGATATGTTGCGTAGAGCAGGAATTGGGATTGAGATGGTTTCTATTACTGGCAAGGAAATGGTGGAAGGTTCTCACCAAATTGCAGTAAAGGCAGATCTATTGTTTGAAGATGCAGATTTTTCAAGCACAGATATGTTGGTGCTCCCAGGAGGAATGCCTGGAACCATGAATTTGCTTGCTCATGAAGGACTTATAAACAGATTGAAGGAATTTCATGAACAGGGTAAGATGTTGGCTGCCATTTGTGCAGCACCAAGGATTTTAGGCATAAATGGAATCCTGGAAGGAAAACATGCGGTATGCTATCCCGGAAATGAAGGTTTTTTGGCAGGTGCCATTGTGGAGACCAGTCCGGTGATGGTGGATGGAAGCGTAATTACCAGCAGAGGAATGGGTACGGCAATTCAATTTTCAACAGCCATAATTGAGCATTTCCGTAATAAAGACGAGGCAGATAAAATATTAAAAGCAATTATTTATCAATAGATATTAAATCTACAGATGTTAAATCGACATGTTAAATCGACAGATTATTAATTCGGTAAAATGTTAGCTCAGCAAGTATTGACTCAATTAAAGATTAGCAAGGAAATACTAATCATGGCCAAATGTTTCCTAAAGGAGTATTTAAAAATGGTCTAAATACCGAAGCGGTTTTAGACCATTTTTTAACAAGAGGATTTATTTATTTGTGTATATATTTATTTTAGTAGTTCAAATCTTTCCGTCCACAGAATGGATCCACTGGATTTACACCTTTAAATTCACTGCGTCCCATCAATTTTTCAATTACCGCTTCGTTTACCTCAGGAATATTCGTATACGCATTAATAAAGGTCTTCATCATCGGAACATCCAATAAATGATATGGATTTGCCAGGCTGACAAACAGGGTAGGGATTTCCTTGGTAAACCATGGATAATCGTTGCCGATACCTAAAAAGCCTTTCCAACCGATACGCACTACGGTATTGTTACTTGCTGTTTCAAAATTGGAGACATACAATACCAAATCATACTTGCTGGCAAAATCTCTGGTAGAAGTCATCATATCTGCAATAAGCCGTTGGGTTTTTTCATCTGGCTCTCCAGACATAAAGGCCTCCATGTCAACATTTACATCACGGTCTCGGACTGTGACTTCAAAGCCTTCTTTTTCCAGCAGTCCTTTCCAGGTTGTGCGCAATGGAGAGTTAATATCATCACTGGTTTCCAACACATTAAGTAGTACGCGTTTGTGCTTCTCTGGGTTTAATGGTAACAAATGCTGGGTATCCTTTACCAGTGTAACGGATTTATCTGCACATTCCTTTGTCCAGTCACGGAATTCCTGGCAGGAAAGTACCTTTAAGTCATCTTCGATCCCAGCAAGCAGCGATTTGTCTTTCTTATGAAGTCCCAGAGCAGCTTTTGTAGCCAGTATACGAGTAACTGCCTCATCCAGACGTTCTATTGTAATAACGCCTTTCTGAATACCTGCCATCATAAATTCAAAATCTTCTTTTAAATCGTGGTTAAATAAAAACATATCATTTCCAGCCGCAATGGAATAAGGCACAGCCTCTTCACGGCGCATCGCAACGGAGAATCCCAACATGGTAGTTGCATCGGTAACAATCAATCCGTTAAATCCAAGCTTTTCACGAAGAAGACCATTTAGAATCTCAGGAGAAAGAGATGCTGGAAGAATCTCATCTTCTTTCAATTCTGGATTCAGCTTTAAAGAATAAGCAGGCTGGGCAATATGTCCCACCATAACTGTTTTTGCTCCTGCTTCAATTAATTCCTTATAAACCCGACCATAAGTGGCATCCCATTCGTCCGTAGAAAGACTGTTAATACTGGTCAAAAGATGCTGGTCTCTTTCATCCACCCCATCGCCAGGAAAATGCTTAATACTCACTGCCGTGTTACACTCGTCAGCAGCTTTGATATAGCCCTTCGCCATATCAATTACCGTTTGTGGATTACTGCCAAAGGTGCGGAGATTGGTGATAGGATTGCGGAAGTTCACATCAATATCTACAATCGGAGCAAATGCCCAGTTAATACCAACAGCACTTCCTTCTGAACATGCAATTTTACCCAAACGATAACCACCCTCTGGATCACCGGAAGCAGCAACCTGCATCGGTTTTCCATATGTGGTTCCATCAGCCGCTCCGCCGGAACCGCCTGCCTCTAAATTAGCGGCAATCAGCATTGGGATTTTGCTGTTTTCCTGTAAAAAGCGATGTGTTGCCTGAAGTCCTTTTCCAGGACCTGGACGATACATGATTCCGCCAATCCCCATCTCTTTTACCAACGGAAGCAGATGTTCTTCCTTATCAGAAAAGCCAATCGGACAAAATAACTGTCCCGTCTTTTCTGCCACGGACATCCCTGCCAGAGTAGACTCTACCCAGCGTTGGGCCTCATCATCAAGATAAAAAGGTTTTGCTTTTAAATCAATCATTCCTCATACCTCACTTTTTTTATTATTTTTCATTGTTTCAATTTGCAATTGTATTTTGGTGCCAATCCTTGCAGTGAATCAGTTAATAATTAAACTTTAATTATTAGTGCCAATTCCCAACTGGAAATATATAAACGGGGAGTTTTTTAAAACAGTCGGGAAAGGCTCCATGTATTAATAATATAAAAAGTACGTATAAAGAAAAAGGTTTTTTTGGAGATTTCCCTGTTGTTTTTTGTTCTCTTCTTTAAAAATTTATTTAAACCAAAAGGAATAAGGATTTGGCTACTGTTTACTCCAACCTTCATCAACTGTCTTGGGAGTTAGGTGACAAACTGGGGGGATGGAACCCGTACGCCGGATGAGGGGCAATGGAAAGGGCGCAGAAAAGAGACTTGGTGGTGGAAAACACTCCAGTTCCGCAGGTTAAGGGGTTCTAAGACGAATCCGCTAGA
>JAVBLX010000144.1:0-10649 GCA_031553075.1 Acetivibrio sp. | reverse complement strand
TCTAGCGGATTCGTCTTAGAACCCCTTAACCTGCGGAACTGGAGTGTTTTCCACCACCAAGTCTCTTTTCTGCGCCCTTTCCATTGCCCCTCATCCGGCGTACGGGTTCCATCCCCCCAGTTTGTCACCTAACTCCCAAGATAGTCGTTTCAGGTGAGGGACAGAAACGAACTGGCCTCCAATACATTTTTTTTGATGGACCAGTATATTGATTTAATTTAAAATTAGAGCTAAAATATGACTGGATGATATTTATTGTTATTTCGATTTCGAGGTGATTGAGTATTATGATAGAATTTATGGTTGTAGGTATAGGCGGATTTATCGGTTCATGCCTGCGTTTTGCGATTACCAGATTAGTAGGAGTATATGGGGAAAGATTTCCCTTTGGAACCTTGCTATCCAATGTGATTGCAGGCATGTTGATTGGATTTGTCATCGGAATAGAACAGCAGACCTCTCCGTTGGAAGCAAAGGCAAAATTATTCTTGACAACGGGATTGATGGGAGGACTTAGTACGTTTTCTGCATTTAGTTTAGAGACGGTAGGATTATTTCAGGGTGGAAAATATGTTCTGGGCTGTGGAAATGTTCTGCTGAATTTAGGGTTAAGTCTTTTAGGAGTGGTTGCAGGGATGTTTTTAGCCAAGGTGATTTTTGCGAAGAGATAAAAAGTACAAACTACAAAAAGCTATTGCATTCTTTTTGTAGTTTGCTATAATACATTTATAAGAGGCAATCGCCACAGGGTGGTTGGCCTAGTATAGTTGGAACAAAAAGCCTTCCTGCGCTAGCCAAAGTACAGGGAAGGTTTTTGTTTTATTCTAATGACAAATCAAATAAATGAATGTCAGTAGCGCTAAGAGAAACATTCCGAAAGACATAAGGTCTTTAAAACTAAAATGATTCTTGATAAGCATCACCTCCATTCTATGTAGAATAGAGGTCAACCACCCTGTATCACGATTGCCAGTAACTATAAAGTAACTTTAACGCTACTTTATAGTTACTGGCAATATTATATCACACAAGAAAAAAGAACACAAGTTCGAAAAATGATTTTAAATATGAAGAGTCAGTTTAGCATGGCGGGATAGTAGAAGCTTGCAAACTGTCTCTTTTTAATTTTAAAGTGTAAATATAAAAAAGGATAGATTTTTAGAGAAATACCCCCCATTTTTAATCTTGTGGAAAAAATCGGTGATTGCTATACTCAAGGTATTCATCCTATATAGGAAAGCGCGCATATAAATTGGATGCAAAATATAAAGCACAGAATAGTTAAAAAAGCATTAAAGCAGGAGGTTGTAAAATGAGCAGAGAATATCACGTAGCATTAACTGGAAGTGATTGTGGCGTAGGAACGCAGGAAAAGCCCTTCCGTACTATTTCCAGAGCAGCAAAGGTTGCTATGCCAGGCGATCAGGTAATTGTGCATGAAGGTGTTTATAGAGAATGGGTAAAACCGGAAAACGGTGGGACCAGTGAATTTAGCCGAATCTTATATCAGGCAGCACCAGGGGAAAAGGTAATAATCAAAGGCTCCGAACGGATACAAAATTGGGAGCAGTTGGGCGGAAACGTTTGGAAAGCAGTAATCCCTAATACAATCTTTGAAGACCATAATCCTTACAAGGAAACATTGGGTGGAGATTGGCTTGTGGAGCCGGAGAGCGGTATCCTGCATACAGGAGATGTGTATCTTAACGGGCGTTCCTTTTATGAGGCTCGAACTCTGGATGAAGTGAAGAATCCTGTAATGAGAACGGAAGGTGTCAATCCACCGTGGACAAAACATCCGGAGCCAATTCCGCATCCGGAAGATACATTGTATCAATGGTTTGCTGAGGTAGAGACAGAGGAGACTATTATTTATGCAAATTTCCAAGGGGCAGACCCCAATCAGGAATTAACAGAAATTAATGTTCGGAAAGCTTGTTTTTATCCTACAAAAACGGGGAGAAACTATATCACTGTAAAAGGCTTTGAAATGGCACAGGCGGCTTGTCCCTGGACGCCACCGACCGCTGATCAGCCAGGACTTTTGGGCGTAAACTGGAGCAAAGGCTGGATAATTGAGGAAAACATTATTCATGATGCAAAATGCAGTGGTATCAGCATTGGAAAAGAAGAATCCACGGGACATAACTTATTTACCAAAACCCATCGTAAACCAGGCTATCAATATCAGATGGAAGCCGTTTTTCGCGCTCGTCAGATTGGCTGGAGTAAGGATACCATTGGCTCACACATTATTCGTAACAATGTGATTTATGATTGTGGTCAAAATGGAATTGTGGGTCATATGGGCTGTGTATTCAGTCAGATATATCAAAACCATATCTATAATATTGCAGTGAAACACGAATACTTTGGTTACGAGATTGCGGGGATAAAGCTGCATGCAGCGATTGACGTGCAGATACATGATAATAATATTCACGACTGCACCTTGGGTATCTGGCTTGACTGGCAGGCTCAAGGAGCACGGATTAGTAAAAACCTTTTCTATGCCAATGACCGTGACTTGATGGTTGAAGTAACCCACGGACCATATTTGGTGGATAATAATATTTTTGCATCGGACTATAATTTTGACAACATTGCTCAAGGAGGTGCCTATTTGCATAATCTTTGCTGTGGTACGATGCGTCGCGAGGACGTTCCTGATCGGTCTACACCATACCATTTTCCACACACCACAGAAGTAGCAGGCTCTACCGTGGTATACAGCGGTGATGATCGGATTTATCAGAATATTTTTCTGGGAGGTGCACCTGCATATACGGAGCAGTCCTTGTGTGGAACCAATGGATATGATGGTTCACCAACCTCTTTGGAGGAATATGTTGACGAAGTTTTAGCCAGAGGAAATGGGGACTTGGAAATGTATCTTTTGGTGAAACAGCCAGTTTATATGAATGGAAATGGATACTTAAAAGGTGCGCCAGCATTTGCAAAAGAAAAGGTAAACCATATAAGTGATTTTGACCCTAAAGTCAGGATTACGCAGGATGAGGATGGAACTTATCTGGAGCTGTGTCTGGAAAAAGAACTTTTGAACCTGCCAACGGAGATAATTACTACAGAAAAGCTGGGTATGGTACGAATTGTGGAAGCTCCTTTTGATGCACCGGATGGAAGTGCTATCATACTTGATGTGGATTACAATCACAATGTTAGAAGCAATACACCCTGCGTGGGACCTTTGGAAGGACTGAAAGAAGGAGTTAACCGAATCAGAGTGTGGTAGGTAAGATTTTTATAGATAGTTGACAGATAATTAAATAGTAAGAAATGAAAGACTTTGTTATGATAAAAGTACAAAAGGAAACCGGATTCCAAGAAACATGACTTAAATTAAATAAAATATTTGAACAAAATTTCCAAGAATGAATTTCAAAAAAAGTATTCTGAGAAATTGGAATTCACAAACAAATAATTCAAAAAATGTAAATAAAAAGGAGAGCGGATATGAAGCGGAAAAAAGTAGTTGCAATAGCAATGTCAATGATAATGGGGCTTTCACTTTGCGGTTGTGGAGGTAATACAGGAACCAGTGGAGAAGCGGTAGGAGATAATTCGGCAGCAGTAGGGCAGACTGAGAGTGACACAAAAAAAGAATCAGCATCAGGAGAAAATATTACTTTTTGGAATGTAGGAACCGAGGGTGCTGATAAAGAGACCTATGAGCTTGCTGTTAAGCAGTTTATGGAAAGCTCAGATGGCAGCTATACCATCGAAAACCTTCCTACCCAGAATGATAAATACAAAGAAAAACTGGTAATTGCCATGAGCTCTGGAGAATGTCCGGATATGTATACCACCTGGTCTGGTGGTCCAATGAACGAGTACATTGATTCGGGATATGCTCAGCCACTGGATGAATTATACGAAAAATATGGTATTAAAGACCGTTTTATGGAAGGTGCATTAGAACAGGCAAGCTATAATGGAAAATTATATGCAGTTCCAGTTAAGAATATTTCCATAGCAGGTATTTACTATAATAAAGCTTTGTTTGAGAAATACAATATTGCCGTACCAACCACTGTTTCTGAGTTAGAAACGGCATGTGATACCTTCATTGCCAACGGCATTATTCCATTTGCCCTCGCCAATGGACCTAAGTGGACTGGTTCCATGTACTTCCAATGTCTGGCAGCCAGAAAAGGTGGTTTGGAACCATTCCAGAAGGCAGCTGCTGGGGAAGGTACTTTTGAAGATGACTGTTTTGTTTATGCAGGAGAGAAAATTCAGGAATGGGTTGAGAAAGGATATTTCCCGGATGGTTTTAACTCCATGAGTGAAGATGACGGCCAGGCAAAACAGTTATTTTATCAGGAAGCAGCGGCTATGTATCTGACAGGTTCATGGAATACGGCAGCATTTAAAACCGATAGTGAAGAGGAAGGCAGTGATTTTTATAGCAAGATTGGTTGGTTCTCCTTCCCGGCGGTTGACGGCTCCAATGCAGACCCATCAATTCTCTGTGGAACCATGGGAGATCAATTTATTTCCTTTAATTGTACTGGTGATAAGCTGGATGCAGCATTTAGATTTGTAGTGGGGCTTTCCAGTGAGGAAACGATTAATATGATGGTAGGAGCAAGCTTGATCCCCCCAGTGAAAGGAATTGAAGATAAAATTACAGATCCTGTTTCTCAGGCGATTGTTGCAGCCGCAAACAATGCATCAGCGGTACAGCTTTGGTATGACCAATACTTAAGCCCGGGAGTCGCTACCGCACATCTGGATAGAAACCAGGAGGTATTTGGTCTCACCATGACACCTCAGGATGCAAATAAGAAAATGCAGGAAGCTCAGGAAGAAAATCTGGCAAGTAAAAAATAGCTGGTAATAACTCGGACAGAGATTTATTGAACAATGAATTGGGCTGTCGCATAAAGAAAAGGGAAGTGCGTTTACTTTGTGCGGCAGTTTTTTTGTCTAAATGCTCGTTAAAGCATGCAGAATGGAAAATAGTTAAACAAAAATGTGTGTTTAACTATTGATTTGAGGGCGTGTCGCAACACGCAGATGGGTATAAAATGAATAATCAAATAAAAGGACTGGACAGAAAAAGACAGCAAAGCACCAATTTGGCGGCATTTATCTTTTTGCTTCCGGTTGTGGTTATCTTATCAATCTTTATTTTTTATCCAATCATCGACTCTTTTGTAATCAGCACTTACAAGTGGAATGGAATTGCAGTGGATAAATCTTTTATTGGATTATCCAATTGGATAAAATTATGTCGGGACAGTAATTTTTGGTACGCTTTTCGAAATAACATTTTGATCATGGTATTGTCAATTCTAATTCAGATTCCCATTGGACTGGCACAAGCAACCTTTGTTGAATTTCTTGGGAAAAAGGGGACGATATTTAAGGTCTTGTGGTTTGTTCCCCTGCTAATGTCTTCCGTTGCCATTGGCTTTCTTTTCAACTATGCACTTGCTGCTAATGGTGGAATTATCAGTTCCATTTCCCATCTCTTGGGTGGTGGCAATATTGATTTGTTGGGAAATCCCAAAACGGCACTGATTACTGTAATTGTGGTTATTGCCTGGCAGTTTGTGCCTTTTTACATGGTTTACAGCATGGCTGCTTACACCAATATATCGGAAGAAGTATATGAAGCTTCATTAATTGATGGTGCCACCAAAAGCCAGTACTTTTGGCGGATTGCCCTGCCTCTTTTGACACCTTCGCTGAAAAGTGCGGCCATCCTTTCGATGGTTGGTTCATTAAAATACTTTGACCTGATTTATGTTATGACAGGAGGCGGTCCAGGTACATCGACGGAGCTTATGGCTACCTATATGTATAAGCATGCGTTCAGCCAGTTCAATATGGGATATGGCTCTGCTGTAGCAGGGGGGATGTTCATTTTGATAACCTTCATGTCCTTAATTACCATGAGGATTATCAATGGAAAGGAGGAAAACTAATGGAACAGCAATATGCAAAAAGTATGATTAAAAGTCGTTTGTGCTGGTTAGTGGCATTTATTTTTGCGATCAGCGCAATGGCGGTAGCAGTGCTCCCCTTTATTTTTATGGTGCTCAATTCCTTTAAAGGTAAGTTTGAAATGCTGACAAAAGGAGTTTTTGCTCTTCCCAATCGTCTTAATTTTAAAAATTATATTGAGGTATTTAGTGGCGGATTTGTACGGTATTTTTTAAATAGTGTATTTGTATTACTGGTTTCCTTGTTGTTAATCCTTTTTATTTCAGCATGCGCTTCCTATCCTCTGGCCCGATTCAAATTCCGGTTGAATCGTTTTGTCTATTCTATGATCGTGGCATGTATGACGATTCCTATACATATAACCTTAATACCTGTATTCCAAATGACCAAAAAAGTGGGAATGTATGATTCCATATGGGCCTTGATTGGACCGGATGTAGCGCTGGCCATACCCATCTCAGTATTTATTTTAACCAGTTTTATGAAGGGAATTCCCAGAGAAATTGAAGAATCAGCAGAAATTGACGGCTGCAATAAATATGGAATGTTTTTCCGCATGATATTACCTTTGGCAAAACCAGGCCTATCTACTCTGGCAATCTACAATGGCGTAAATATCTGGAACGAATTCAGCTTTGCCTATACGCTGACGCAGTCCCCTAAAAACCGCACCTTGCCGTTGGCCGTTTGGGATTTTCAAGGACAGTATTCCATGAATACACCTATGATTATGGCCGTTCTGACTCTTACCATATTGCCGATGATAATCCTGTTTATTTTAGCCCAGGATAAGCTGGTCAAAGGAATGACAGCCGGAGCAGTGAAAGGTTAGTATTTGCTGTCTATCTGTGGTGGTCATTTTGTGCTAAAATAGAAAAGAGAGAACAAGTGTGCAGAAGGGAGCCAGTTATGAAGCTAAGAGAAAAGTGGAAAAAGACATGGAATTTTGAGACAAAAATGCATATTGTGATTGTTACCACTATTTTAGTACTGACTTTGGTTGCAATCGTTGTTTCCACGGTGTCTTCTGTTTATTCCCTGACCAGGCAAAACCTTCAATATGCCGAGGAGCAGCTGGCTACCATGGCTTTGGATTACGAGAACAATCTAAATCAGTATAAGGCAGTAGTTACTTCTCTTGTTCTGGACCAGCATGTTCAAAAATACTGTGGCAGCAAAGAGCCGGAAAAAGCATATGCAGAAGCTGGAAACGTATACAGCTCTCTTCTTAATTTTTTAAATTTTCAATTTAATGCAAATTTTATTGCCATTACCAACAGCAACATAGATACCTACGTTTACAATGGCAATTTTACCATATCGGAAAGTGCATTCGAGACAGTTTACGACCAGGATTATGAAAGCAGTATTGTAGCGAAAGAAAACAATACGTTGCGAATCAGCTTTTCCAATCAGTATTATAGAGGAAAAAAATATACTCTAACCCTGTATTTTCCGGCATATTCCGTAACCAACATGGTATCCAGTAACGGAATGATTATTGTAAATCTCAATGATAACCTGCTGGAAGGGTTAAAGAGCGTGAATCTTTATAATCATTCCAATCTTTATTTTACAGATATAGAGGGAGGAATCATTTCGGCCCCCAATACGGAACAAATAGGAGAACAACTCATATATGCCGAGAAGCTGGTGGGTGAGAAAGGTGGATTCTGGAATCGAGGAAATCTGGTTAATTATCAGCGGATTGGAAACTGGAATTATTACTTGATTAACGAAATCCCTTCCTTTTATTTGTATCAGGGAAGTCTTGGTACCACTCTGATTCTTCTTTTAGTGATGCTTATGGTGATGAGTCTGACCCTGACCATCTCACGAAATATGATTAAACGGATGTACCGCCCCATTAGTAAGATTATTTACAAAATGAATGATGTATCAAAGGGAAATCTAAATACTCGGATTCATACAGCGGACATGGATCGGGACAGCTTAAAGCTGGCCGAGGGTTTTAATATGATGATGAATGATATTGACGCCTTGATGGAGCGAATAAAAGAAGAACAAAAGCAGGTTGCCCAGATGCAGTTAAATGCGCTGCAATCACAGATACAACCACATTTTTTATATAATACACTGGAATGCATTCACTGGCAGGCCGTGTCGGAAGGCAGTGAAGAAATCTCTACCATGGTAAAGGCTCTGGCCCATTACTATCGGATTTGCCTTAGTGAAGGACGGGATTTGATTCCTTTGGAACGAGAGCTGGAGCATGTGAGAAATTATATGATTATTCAAAACATGCGATATGACAATATCATTGAATTTGTCAGTACAGTACCAGAAGCGTATTATCATCTTCCGATTCCCAAGCTGACCCTGCAGCCACTGGTAGAAAATTCTATTTATCATGGTATCCGCATTAAGGACGGCAGGAAAGGTATGATTGCCATCTCTCTTAAGGAAGAGGAGCAGGGTGTGTGTTTATGCGTTGCAGATAATGGTGAGGGCATGGAGGCGGATGAAATAAAACGGATTAATGCCTATATTTCAGAGTTTGACCGTAATATTGGATATGGAATTAATAATGTAAACAAGCGGATTGAGCTGTTGTTTGGCGAGGGATATGGTCTTCGTTTCCGAGGCAATGAAGAACGGGGACTTGTGGTGGAAATTCACCTCCCGGCAACGATAGAAGCGGTAAAGACAATATAAGGTGGGATTAACTATGTATAAAATCTTAATTGTGGATGATGAAAAAATGATTCGCCAGGGCATTGAAAAATCAATTCCCTGGCAATCCATACTGATTCAGGAAGTCTACACGGCAGCTTCTGCGAAGGAAGCGATGGAAGTCATAGAACGCCATCATCCGGATGTTATGATTACCGATATTAGCATGACAGAAATGACTGGACTGGAGCTTGTGGAGCATATTCGGCGAGAAGCCACGGATATGCGAATTATTGTCCTTACCGGGTACGACAAGTTTGAATACGCCAGACAGGCATTACAGCTTCAAGTGCACGATTTTTTGCTAAAACCCATTGATGAAAAAGAACTGACCAACAGCATTCAAGGTCAGATTGAGGAACTGGTAAAACTGAGAGTTTCCAGGGAAAATACGATGACAGTAAAGCGAACTCAGGGCTTACAGCAGCAACTAAAGCTGGAGAAATATCTGAGAAAGCTTCTTGGAAATGATGTCATAGAAGAGTACCAGGAAGAGGAATTTTTCCAGCAATTTCACTTTGATAAGAGACAGCACCTTACGGTGGGGATTCTTATCCCGGACCGGCAGGAAAAAGAAGACAAGGAAATGGAATTATTTCGGATTCAAACCATAAAACAGATTTGTATTAATATTCTGGATGAGCAGAATGCTGGAATTACCTTTAGTGATGAAAAGAACAGGATTATTTTGATTTTCTTCGAAAAAGCCGGGGAAATATGGGGAAAGAAAAGCGCAAAGGAAATCACAGAAGTACTGGGGTATGAGTACAATGTTCGCCCAAAGCTGATTATGGGGAGCAAAACAGAGGGTTTTTCAAAGCTTTCTATTTCCTATAATGACGCTATATTCCGCTTGGAGCAGGAACGAGAAAACTGCTGCTCTTTGAAAGAAGCAGACCGAAAGCGGGAAGATATTTTTCAAGATGTATTTAATGAATTTAAGCGGACTATGATTGGTAATATTGATAATCCGGAAAGTATTATGCACGCCTTTGAACGCTTTCAAATGTCGGTTGAATCTTATAATCTCTCCAATGAATATGCCAGAAATACCTGCTTTGATTTGGCTTCTTCTGTTTATTTTGCCTGTGTTAATGAAAACGGTAATAAACTGGAAGAAAACCTCAATTCTCTTACTCATTCCCTTGGTGGAACGGATCGGGAAAATGCCTGTGTAGTAACAGCGATGTTTTTACAGAAGCTTTTATTCCGGGAAGATGGGGATGAGCATGAACTTATCTGGAAAGTGAAAAAGAGAATTCACGGAAATCTCGCAGATGATTTGACTGTGACCAACATTGCATCTGAATTGTATGTAACGCCAAACTATTTGTCGCGGCTATTCAAGCGAATCACAGGAGAAGGCTGTAATGAATACATAGTAAGGAATCGGATTGAAAAGGCAAAATCACTGTTGGAAACCACTACGTTAAAAGCGGGTGAGATTGCAACTATGGTTGGTTATCATGATATGAATTACTTTTCGCTGGCATTTAAAAAACATACAGGCATATCACCTACAAAATACAGGGACACGGTTCAGAAGAAGTACCTATAGACAATTTGAAATCTTTTGCTGACTGCCAGATGCTATGAACAGAATTATCTCTTGTAGTCCCCAACTATCTGTGTTAAAGTAGTATTCAGCTTTGTAGTATGGCTTAGCTGGTTGATTCCATAGATTTCAGGAATGATTCTTGGTATGAGCAGATAGGTCAAGAATTACAGAACATACAGTCTTCCTCATTTCATAGCAAAGAAAGCAGGAGGAATCTTATGCCATAACATATATTAGAATCTGAGTACTGCCAAAATACAAGGAGAAGGAATTTGTATGATTGTTGAAAAAGTAAGCTTATGGGGAGAGGAAAAGCAGGCCTACTATGTAAAATATCTGCTGGAAAAATCAGAAGAATACTGGAAGGACAAAAGGCGCCCGGCTATGATTGTTTGCCCTGGTGGAGGATATCTGATGACCTCCG
>JAVBLX010000204.1:0-14216 GCA_031553075.1 Acetivibrio sp. | reverse complement strand
TGACGCTATCTGCGAAAGCTTTAATCAGGTAATTGACTCATGCGTGATTGATCCGCTTGTTTTAATCCCGATTTTCATTAATGATTTTTTATGTATTCACCCTTTCAATGATGGAAATGGACGGATGTCACGACTGCTTACAACTCTTCTGCTCTATCGATGTGGATATGTAGTTGGCCGATATATCAGTATTGAAAGTAAGATTGAAAAAACAAAATCCAAGTATTATGATGTTTTGGAACAATGCGGCATTAACTGGCATGCAGGTAATAACAACCCAAATCCATTTATTAAATATCTGCTTGGCATTATTCTTTCAGCCTACAGAGATTTTGAGAGCCGAATTCATTTAACTGATGATAAAATTCCTGCACTTGAACAGGTGCGAAATGCTATTAATGAAAAAATCGGAAAATTCACTAAGAACGATATAATGGAGCTTGTCCCAACCATCGGCAAGGCATCCATTGAAAACTCATTAAAAAGCCTGGTGGAAGAAGATTTTATTGAACGGCACGGCAAGGGAAAGGCTACCTTCTATACTCGAACCGATAAATAACACTACAATATTTTAAGCATCTATCAGCCGATAGGTGCTTTTTTCATGCCATTTTGAAAGGAGCGTGATTCTATATGAGTATATTGAGCGGATTATTTCGGTCAAGAGACAAACCAACCAATGCAACCTCTGGCAGCTCTTATCGTTTTTTTATGGGCAGCTCCACCTCCGGAAAACCCGTGAATGAACGCTCTGCCATGCAGATGACCGCTGTATACTCCTGTGTGAGAATTCTGGCAGAAGCAATGTAACAGTGTATCTTTTCATTTTAATATTGTGCAAGGAAGATATTGCTATAAAATTTTTATTAGTTTAGACTTTACAAAAGAGGACAAGAAAAGCGAGGAATATAAATATTTATTCCACTTAATATGACTGAAGCTTTAGCCGCTGGATAAACTTCTCGGCGTTCCTTCATAAGCTTATCATTTACCTGTCTAACTATTTTCTCAATTTCTCTGGCTGTTTCATCATCTACATAGTATCGTCCACACATAGTTTTCACCTCACACCAATATAGTACCAGATATTATGAAAAAATAAACATATAATGTGCCTATAATCTAGTCTTTTTCACGTTCTTCCCCTCCCAAGAAGCAATTCTATAATAAAAATTGCTGCCAATTTTGGTGTATCTATTGTTGATTTCGTAGTTAAGACTAACGAATTTTTGTTCATTAGTTTTCTCTTTATTTACTTGTAAATGTATATGTGCCACTGCCAACCTCGTATGTACTTCCATCAGGCAGTACAATCGTTGCTGTGGTGTTACAAGGGATGGTTGTTTCCATGTAGAACATTCCGTCCTTGCGTTCCCAATTGCAGACAATATCACCATAGCTGCTGGTAAAGATGCGTTTTGCATAGGTGAGCGAATCATCCGGCTGTGGCTGAATAACGATATGCTTATAGCCAGGAAGGGTTTTATTGATACCACAAATAGTGCGAAACATCCAATCATCAACGCAACCAAAAGCATAATGGTTGTAACTTGTCTGCATGGGCGAGCCATCTTCTGTGTAACTGAACCAGCTCTCCCAAATGGATGTTGCACCCATTTTCACTTCATAGAGCCATGAAGGACAATTTTCCTGATATAACAGACGATAGGCCACATCGCGGCGTCCAACCTTGCAAAGAGCATCCAGAATATATGGCGTTGCAAGGAAACCTGTATCGAGGCAGTTACCGTTCTTTTCTATCATACTGACTAGTTTTTGAGCAAAATGTTGTTTGTGCTTTTCTGGTACCAAATCAAAGTAAATTGGAAGGACGTATGCCCCCATATATTCTACCGGCATGTCGCCGTTTTCTCTAATCAATCCTTTTATAAATGCATCTTTGATTTTCTCTGAGTAATCACGGTAGAAGTCCTCATCTTTGCGGTTTCCAAGAATGTGTGCAGTTTCTGCCATGCTTGAAATAGAAAAGTAGGAAAATATTGGTGCAACATAGCTCCTTGATGCCTTTACAGCACGAATGGCATCAAGTCCAATTCCGTTTCTTGATTGACTGGGAATCAGCCATTCACCCCAATGAAAACCTGTGTTCCAGAGATACTGGTCAATATCCTTAGGTAATTTATTTTTGCCATGCTGCTTTTGTGCAGTGTCAATCACATACTTACACCATTGCTTCATAGAATCATATTGTTGACGCAAAATAGCAGTATTTCCAGTTGCCTGGTACATCGCATAGGGGACAAGTACAGCCGCATCCCCCCAACCTGCCTGACCATTGATGCCCGATTTCTTATTACCAAACAACTTACCTGCAGCATTGTTCAGAAAAAGATAATTTCCCTCATAAGGGACTACCATCGGTACTGCACCAGTTTCACTTTGGTCTAAAGCCAAATTGCTGAGCCATCGTGTCAGCAGCATCGTAGCATCGGCGTTATGGAGAGCCGTTGTGGCATACACCTGAATATCACCTGTCCAGCCAGCTTTTTCGCGCTGCGGACAATCAGTGGGGATGGAAAGCATATTGGAACGCTGACTCCAGCGAGTGTTCTCGTACAGACGATTCAGACGAGGGTCAGAGCATTCAAATGTACCCATATTTTCCATTTCCGTGCTAAGGGCTACTGCGGTGAAATATTCAGGCAGTGGTTCCGGATAGCCACTTACACGAATATATCGAAAGCCGTGGAAGGTGAAATGTGGTTCGTAAATGCAGGTATCGCCCTTTGCAATATAGTCTATGCGCTGCTGAGGTGTCTTCTTGCTTTTTTCCTGGTCAACATTGTTACCGCCAAGGTTGTTATAATAATTCCCGTCCTTATCTACCACCTCAAAATGGTCAAGCCGAATAACCGTGCCTTTGGGCGCATTTACTTTCATACGCACACGACCGGAAAGAACCTGACCAAAATCTATAATGGTTTCACCCTTAGGTGATTGATAAACCGTTTTTACAGGTAACGTTGCCACCGGGCGAACTGGCTCACCCAACTGGGCAACCAGATTTGCATAACCATAGTTGGATATCGTCGCAAATTTCCAGCCATCCGCATTGTAAGCTGGAGTATCCCAACCCTTGATTTCCAGGTTTGCGTCATATTTTTCACCAAAGAACAGATTGGAGTAAAGCACAGCACCAGTAGCCGTTTTTACCTGTTCATCTGACAGAACCATCTCTTTTTTGCCATTCGTATATTCTATTTCAAGCTGAAACAGCACTGCATGATGGGGCTTGAAGTTCTTGATATTTGGCTTAGTAAACGGGCTATTATACCAACCATCACCCACATACATACCCAGTGTATTTTTACCTGTTTGCACCATGCCCGTGATATCATAGGTTTGGTAGCAAAGATATTTCTCATAGGACGTATGCTCCGGAGCAAATTCACGGTCGTCCGGGCGTACTCCATTTACCGTAAGCTGGTATGTGCCATGGCAGGTAGCATAGAGCCTTGCGCGCTTCACCTTTGATTTCAATAAAAAGTCCTTGCGAAACATGACCGCAGGAGGTTGATTTCCAAATTCCTTTTTCCACTCAACGTGGGGCAGTGCAGCTTCTGCCCATTTTGCCTGCCAATTATTTTTTTGCAACATTGCAGTTTCAAAAGTAGCAGATTTCGTTGCCACATTACCTTGATTATCCCATACGGTCAAATTCCACGAGTAAGTAGTGCGACTTTCAAGCTCCTTACCGCCATACAACACATAGGTAGATGTATCACTAGTCACTTTTCCGCTGTCCCAAACAGTGGTGTTGTCATCTTTGACAACAATCTGATAAGCCGTTTGTAAGACATTTTGGGATTCATTTGTTATGATCCATGAAAAATAGGGGCACACATCAATTCCCAAGGGATTATTCATGTGCAGCGTTTTAAGATATAGTTCCATAAAGTTCCTCCAAGTGAAATTATTTAACTGCTTTCAAATACAATGTGCTAGTGCACCGAAGAATAAATACCTTGCCAGTTCGTGAGATGATATTCTTTTATCCCACCCCAAATAACTTCTATACTTCCATCTGGTAATACAACTTCTGTCTCAACACCTTCTGGCACTTCCACATGTAGATAAAAATGACCATTCTCAAGCTTCCAATTGGAAACCAATCGTCCCTTGATGCTTTCATAGGATGTATTTGCCCAAGTCAGACTCCCTCCTGGTATCGGCTTGATTTGAATCTTTTCAAATCCTGGCGTTACTGGACGAATACCACCACAATAAGCAAAAAGCCATGCCACTACCGAACCAGCAGCATAATGATTATGTGAATTGACTGGTGCACTCTTTTCGTCGATACCAATCCAGTTTTCCCAGATTGTCGTCGCACCACTATTTACCTCGTACAACCACCCAGGACATTTTGGATTTTCCAGAATTTTATAGGCAGTATCGACATAGCCGTAATCACAAAGGGTTGGCAACAATTTGTAAGTCGTTAGGAAACCCGTACCAATCACATAGTCCTTGGCGATACACATTTTATTTAACTTACTTGCAATTTCCTGCGCCTTTTTCCCTTCTACAAGCTCCATATAAAGTGGTCGCACATACTTACACTGTCGGTCCGAATTTTTTATCCCATCCGATAGGAATTCTTGATTATAGGCTTCTTTTATCTGTTCAGCCAATTTCTTATACTCTTTGGCATCCTTATCTTTCCCCAGGACCTCTGCCATCTGTGTTAACTGCCAGGTCGAATAATACCACCAGGCAGTTGCTACTTCTTCATCCGGTGCCATCAGTCCCAAAAGTCCTTCTTTAAGTAAGGATTTTCCAGGCTCCATCCATTCTCCGAAATGATAGCCTGTGTCTAAGATATATTGGTAGTGGGAGCCACTTTTCAGACAATGCCGGATGTGTTTTTTCTTCGCTCTTTTTCGATTAAACTCCACAAAAGCCTTGATGGTATCATATACCTGCTCTAATATCTTCTTATCCCCATAAAACCGATACAGCTCCATGGGAACTCCGGCAATGGCATCTGACCAACCGGCACTACCGTTTGAAACCGTTCCCATGGGTATGGGGGGAACTACATATGGAAGATTTCCATCTGAAAGCTGCAGGGTTACAAAATCATGAAGCCATTTGACCAAGAAGTCATCCACCTTGCCCAGATAATTTGCAGTCTCAGCAAACACGTTTATATCTCCAGTCCAGCCAGCCCGTTCTCTTTGGGGACAATCCGTGGGAATTTCCGCAAAGTTTGACTTCATGCTCCAACATACATTGGAAAAAAGCTTGTTGATTTCTTCGTTGGAGCAGGAGAAATTTCCGGTCTTGTCAAAGTCTGAATAGATGGCAATGGATGTGAAATTTTCAGTTTTAAGCTTCTCTGGCCAGTTTACAAGCTTAACATATCGGTAGCCGCAGATTAAAAAGCGGCTCTTATAGGTTTGTGTTCCTTCTTTCAGAGTATACTTCACTTGCTGTATCTCTATTTTTTTCTTACTGCCGGCTGACTGAAGATTACTCAATGTAAAATTGCCCGCTTCATCTATGCATTCGCCCATATGAAGTTCCACCGTTGTCCCAGCCGCTCCGCTCACAGTAAACTTTACATGCCCGGTATGATTCTGTCCAAAATCTAAAATCTGCTCTCCGTTGGGTGTTTTAATAATCTTTGGAGCCATTTCCTCCTGCTCGATCAGTGGTGCTCCTTCCTGAGGAATGAGAATCCCGTCATAACTGCTTTCCTTACAATTATGCCAGGTAGAGTCGTCAAAACCAACATCGTTCCACCCTTGCATCTCCCGGCGCATATCCACGATTTCCCAAACCTTCAAATCATTGTTTCGTATTGGTCCATCCTGGGTCGCCCGCCAGGATGAATCGGTAAGATATTCCTCCTCACCATCTTCATAGGTAATTTGTAAAACTGCAGCCAGCTTAAGATATTCTCCATAAAAATTCCGGTCCTCATCAGGACCCAAGGTTCCTCGGTACCAGCCATCTCCGACTACTGCACCGATTACATTTTCTCCTGCTCTGACCTGGTCAGTCACATCATGAGTCTGATATTGTAATCTGGCGCGATAGTTTGTAAATCCCGGGCGGAGGAGTTGTTCATCCAGCCTTTTTCCATTAAAATAGCCATCATATACCCCCAGAGCCGTCATGAAAAGGGTTGCTTGCCTCACAGGTCTGTTTATCATGATGCTTTTTCGAATATATGAGGCTGGCTGATATTCTTTTCTATTTATTTCATTTATTTCTGGTTCGATAAAATTCCACTTCATCTATTTATCTCCTCGTTTTGTTAATTTTTCTGTTTTAACGCAACATAAAAAAAGAAAACAATTTACGCTTTATCTTGTCTACGTTCTTCTAATTCTGCTCTGACCTGTGGCATCTTCTTATCAATTCGATAGAACTGCAATAAAACAAACATGACTATATAAAGTAATATTGGTGTCCCCGCATAGAGCAGGACGATGGAAAAATTGGCTGATGTACTTTGAACAGCAAGGGTTCCATTAAATCCTCCGATTCCCATAACGAAACCAATCAATACCGATGCAAAACCACTGCCAACTTTAGCCGCCAACGAATTCAGTGCTCCGAATACGGCCTCTACTCGCTCTCCCGTTTTCCATTCGTTGTAATCCATACAGTCAATTAGTAAGGATGGCAATAACAAACCTGGTACGGAAGCTACACTTAAGAAAAGAACGGCCAATATCTGTACAATTAATACTGGCACTGCTTTCAAGACACCACCAACTACCCCAAATAACATCGCATACATCATAATCTGTCTGGTTGAGAATTTCTTTGAAAGGGTTGGGATCAGCAATAAGGAAAACATACCAAAGATGCTAAATACCCCTGTAAGTGCGCTCAAATTAATATCACCCATAATGTATTGGAAGAAGTATGTAACGACTGGTCCTTGCGCTCCGATAATATTGGAGAATATTGATACCATTACTAAGATAATAACATGTTTGTTTGTTACTAAAATTTTAAAAATATCTTTGAAACCGAACTTATGACTGCTTTGTGTTTTTGCCGCAAAGGCCTTTTGCTCTTTTATGGAAAAAAATCGGATCAAAGATAGCAGGGATCCTGGTACTGCAAAGACAAGGGCAATTAGTGTCCAACCACCTGGTCGTGATCCCAGTGAAGTAATTAAAAATGGAAAGGAAATACCTGTAACCACCGCTACCATGGCAGCAATGAGACCTCCGATGGACAGAACGGATGCAGAGTCTTGGGTATTTTTTAATGCGCGAGCCAGATAAACCGGTTCGGCTGCATTGACCAGTGTTGTGCATACTGAGTTAATCATGAAATAAGTAATAAAGATAAAAAACACTTGACCGGCGATACCAAAAGCTGGTGTTGAGAACATCAGTACCGTGAGCCCCCAGGCAACTGGCATAAGCAGTATGTAAGGTCTTCCTTTACCCATTTTGGTATCGGTTCGTTCAATAATTATGGATGCAATCAAATCAGTAACTCCATCAAGAAGCTTTGCTACCAGCAATATTACTCCGACAATCCCTGGATTTAGACCCAATGCATTGGTACAGTAATAGGTGATATAAGAAATCATTACGGTATGCATTAAAACGGATGCTGTCTCACTGCTCCATTTAATGGCAAATCCTTTTTCGAGCGTTTTTTCTATTTCTTTTCCTTTTTCGATTTCTTTTCCTTTTTCTTTCATGCTTATTCTTTCCTCCTAAAATATTGGCTATTAATCCAACGTTCATTATCTTTTGTTGCTTATCAGCAGCTTTACAAATAAGCTGATATTTGCTACTATTAAAGAAATAATACACCTCTTTTTTCAAAATAAACATGGCGAAAAATCCAAAATAACTTAATAATCGTCCAGAGCAAATTTTTCGATTGTGTTTTTTTATTATTTTAGATGAACGGAAGGATAAATAATTATGATCAACTATCAATCGTTACCTCTTATCACTACAAATAACAACTCCTGGGACCTTGATTCAGAAGAAATGAAACACGGTTATGAACTTCTGAATCCAGCCTTTCTTTTAAGTGATGCAACTATTTTTTTACAGGGAAAGTCCAATATGAAGGTTGATTCCAGTGCACTGCTGAATATCATGGGAAACCGGGAGGTTGCAGGTAACTTGCTTTACTGCCAGTTCTTCTCTATTATGAATGCATACTATGGTTATTTTACGGAACGCGAGAAGGTTGATTCTTATGAACTGCGGTTTACTTTAAAAGGAAGCGGAACCTTGGTATACCGTGATAAGAAGTATGTGATGAAAGAAGGCGAAGGGTTTTTCATATCCAATCAGGAATATCATTATTACTGCGCCGGTAAAGAAGGTTGGAAATGTACGGTTTTGCATATTAATGGCAGCTTATGCAAGCAGTTTTTTGAAGAATTTATATCCTCTGGTTCAGTTAAGTTCTCCCAGGAGAAATTTCCTGCTTTTGAAACACTGCAATTTCAGGTATTGCAAACAACACAGAAAATCGTACCGTATATGAAATACCGTATTTCCTGTGTCTTAGATTTATTGCTTACAGAACTGCTGGCTTCCCAAACTGCTTTGTCCACAACGATTACAAGCAGCAATGAAACCATTGCTACTGTTATCGAATATCTGCAACAAAATTATTCAAATAAAATTGTATTCCATTCTTTGGCAACTCAATTTGGCATTAGCCGCTCAGCATTATTTGCAGACTTTAAACAGTATACTGGATATACGCCTGCCGACTATTTGATGGAAATCAGACTGACCCAGGCAAAACTGCTGCTTCGGGGTACCGATCAATCCGTTGAGAATATCGCTACTCTGTCGGGTTTTAATGACGCTGGTCATTTTAGCCAGATCTTTAAAAGGAACATTGGAACCACGCCGCTAAAATATCGTAAAATTTAGAAATTGTGATATTCATATTAGTGTCATGTCTTTTATTATTCGTCATAGTACATTCTTGCATGTTCGAAAAAATGGTTTTGCAGAAAGATGTGCACTATTATATAAATTCACCTCACAATATGGCTCCCAGGCATAATAGATCTCTATCTCTTTACCTGCAAACGCTCCGGTTAAAACAATTTGCTCCGGTTCCACAACAAATGAATAATCTAATTTATTCTGACCGGAAACGATTTGCAGCGAGTTTATTTGCTCACCTTTTAAATATAGTCCAGTACCAGCATTAGCAAATCGCAGAACCAGTTGATTGTCCTGATGCATAACTTCAACAATTTCAGGAGCCTCACCCAGGATATCTTCTCCGTACACCTTATTTAAGGCTAACAGAGCCAATCTTTCACCCACTACCTTTTTATCCTTAGGATGAATATCATCCCTCTGCCCACTGTCCATAATCGACGCCATATAAGTATTAGGCACTGTCTTCGAAACAATATCTTGCTTCATCCGAAGTTCAGGGTAATTAGCACCGGAGGTGGTAAGCCATGTTTCAAACGGTGCCAGCTGGACAAACAGGAACGCCAGCTCATATCCCCATGCTGTGCGCCAGGAATGGATTAAGGTTTTAAATGATGTATCATAAATACCAGCTCGCATTTCATCACTTTCTCCCTGATACCAGATGACACCTCTTGCGCCAAAACCCTTTATTTTCATTAGCATATTTTCATACAAGGCGGCAGGTCGGTTTTCACTCAAAGGCGATATCCTCACCGTTTGATTTCCGGTGCTAAGCTTTGAAACTAACCCAACCAACATTTTTTGTGCAGGACTCAAATCTCCTGATAAGACCGCGTCCATTAGTTTACTTGCCTGCCCGGACTTATTCATCTTTTCTTTTCGACGAAGATCCTTTTGTACCAATGCCTCTCGGTCTATACCTTCTAGCCCTTGCTCATATTCTTCTACAATGTATTTTAGTTGTTCCGATTTAAGAAGGTCTTCTTTCTTCGTCCATGTTGCTGCCACGGTGCCTCCCCAGTTACAACCGACGATAGCAACCGGTACATCTGGATATTTTCTGCGAATCACTTCGGCAAAATACGTCCCGGCGGCAGAGAAATATTTTGTATTTTCATAATCTTGACTTAGCTTTCTCCATACGTTGAACTGTGGCTGTATGTATTTTCCGGCTTCCGGATACGCAATCTTGGGGACGTCGTAAAAGCGAAGATGTACATCTTCTTTTACCTGTCCTTTTTCTTTGCGATAGGTGAAATCATATTGAAGTAAAAATTCCATATTGGATTGTCCACCAGCCAGCCATACCTCACCGATGTCTACACCCTCTAAAATGAGGTTATCTACTCCTTTAATTTCCAGAGTCGCATCAAATCTCGCTTCCTGTGGTGGTATCATAATGGTGAATGTACCTTCAATTTCACTTTCAGCTACTTTTTCCTGACTCAGCCACACTTCAACCTTTTGCTTCTTGTCCGTTACGCCAAAAATTGGAATAGTGATTCCCCGTTGTAAGGTCATTCCATTTTGAAATATATCTGCTAGTGTAATCATGATTCTTCTCCTTTAGACAAAAACTTTCTTGTTCTACCAGTCTATTATAAACCTTTATTCCTTTGTAGAACATTTAAAAACATCTTGATTTATTTAATAATCGTCCAGTATTTACTTATTTTACTGTTTTATCTTCTATTCTATATTATTTATTCCCAACAATTTTTAGCTGTTCTTTCTCTGTCCTAATCCTTAAAGTGTTAAGTTCCCTGCACAGGCCACAGTGAACCATACCATAGCCCACCTGACTCACGCAGTACTCCCTTGGTGCTTACTTCATGATTTCAAACAGCAGACTGCTTTTGCCACCATTATCACGCCAGCGCTGTTTCTTACGTATAAAACCTTTCCTTTCCAGATCGGCAATGGCACGTTTTACCGTATTTACGGATAAACTCAGCTCCCTAGCAATGGTACCAATTGCTGGGTAACAGGTTCCGTCTTTGTTCGCCCGATCCTTTAGGTACAGATATACGGCCTCCAAATTTGATTAATCATGCAGTTATTTATTCTTCTGTACAATGACACTCGGGTGCTTTTTGTAGTATTCCTTTTTATCCAAAACGGAATGTCATCATTATTACCAAGCGATTATTAATTTTTAATTGATTTATTAAAATAGGTGTATTCCGAAAGTTCATGATTTTCTCCTTTATACTTGATTTTAGCTTTACTATATAGCCTATACTCGAATTATTCGACTTTCTTTTCTAGCTTTACCCTGTGGTAGTTCATTATCCATTGGATATCCCAGAAGTACGTGAAGTACACCATAATAATCGGTACGCACTCCCCATCTTTCCAGTGTTTCTTTCCCAAAGGGATCATCAAAAGAATCCCATGCAGAACCAATGTAACAAGAACCAACGCCTAATGAAGTAGCAGCGAGCAACATGTTCTCTGCCGCAACACATGCATCGCTCTCTCCATACAAAAATTTCTTTGGTACAAATAAAGTTATCACCGTAGGTGCATCATATAAGGCATTCTCAATCGTCACATCATCTGCAATACTTGGCTGCTCTTTTGAAATATAAACAGTATCGGTTGAAATTTTTCCATGGAAATGAGATTTTTTAATTCTTCCCAATTTCTCATTTGTCGCTTTGTCCTGGGACACAGCTAAAAGAACACCTTGTCTACCGCCTGCACTTGGTGCATATAAACCTGCTTCTAAAATGATATTCAATTCTTCCTCTGTTATTTGTTCTTGCTTGAATTTGCGAATGGTTCTACGATTCATTATGTTTTCAATTACTGCATTTTTCATATATCAAATCTCCTTCCAACATTGCGGATCTGTTCCATAAAAATCTCCTGTGGTTCCATAGGTTACAGCCGGGCATCCCCGACAAAAACCTTTAAGCTCACACTTACTGCATTTTTCAAATTTATCGAAGTCCCTGTAGATTTCTTCTTTTTCAACAAAGATATCCTTTAGACTTTCTTCAAATACATTACCCACCTTACTTTCAAATCGTCTGCAGGCATAGATATCGCCGTTCGGCAAAATCGTCATGTGGCAGCCAGCACAATGGCACCCATCATAAATCATGTCCTTGTTGGCATTTTCCGGTATCTTAAAAACACCTTTTTCATACAGATACAATTTCCATAAGTGGTCTTTCAGATTGAAGTAGGTGTTTGCACCAGCTTCTTTGTATTTCTCATATTTGTGCCAAACCGTATCTAAGAAATCGCGATACTGTAACGGAGCAATTCCTGTTTCTTTTTCTTCACTGGTAGGACAATATCGGCCAAAAGCAAAAATATCAACATGATTCTTCACTACCAGGTCAATTACATCCGGCATTTCCTTAATATTCATCGCTGATACAGTAGACATAATGGCACACTTAATTCCTGCATTGCGAATACAGTCTATTTTTTCAAGGGTACAATCAAAGGAACCCGGTTTACGGAAATAATCATGTGTTTCCCGCATACCATCAATGGACATCTGATACTTTTCACATCCATAATCTTTTAGTCTTCGGCATACCTCATCGTCAAGATGAAACGGATTCCCCATAAGCGTAAACTTATAACACTTGTCCTTGATGATCTCCATCAACCCCCAAAAGCTGGGGTGTAGGATGGGATCCCCACCGGTAATATAAAAATAAGGAGTACGTCCTAATTGCTCACACATATCCTCTATATTCGCTATCACTTTCTGCATGTTCTCAAAGGACATGGAAAGCAACTCGGTACAGTTTCCTTCTGAAAATATATAACAATGCTTGCACCTTTGGTCACAGTAATCCGTTATATGCCATTGAAAGGCAAAATATGGTTTCATTTAATCAAATCCTTTCCTTTATAATTTTCTTTGCAAAATTCCCGGCAGCTTATCTACCGGGAATTTTTACATTTTAAAGTATGCTTCTACTTATCACTCGCTCCACATCCGCTGCCACATGCACTTGGTTTCTCCTCTGGTTGATCCGCTGCCCCACATGCGCTTCCACAGGCACTTGGTTTTTCTTCCGGCTTGTCTGATGCTCCGCATGCTGACGGTGTTTCGGAAGGCTTATCGGATGCTCCGCATCCACTGCCGCAAGATGATGGTGTTTCATTGTTCCAATCTGATAAATTTGATAATGCCATAACTTAGTACCTCCTAAATTTTTGTTTTTTATTGTTTTTCTTCACACAATAATCATATCAATTATGTTGAAATCATAAAAGTACGCACTTTTTTATTAGGTAGTTACAAATAAGTAACTATTGAAGTAAAATGGTTGATTAATACGCTCTTTCGGATCTTGGAGAGACCATGCGTCCTATAATTAGTTCCATGGAGCAATGGGGAATAGATTATAAAAAAAATGCTGATTTTCAATAATGTGCAAATAAATATAAAGCAAACTCTGTGGTTTCTCGGTATTGTGTATGCCAAATTACTTTAATCCAAATTCAATGTATCCTCATAGGCACAACATAACTTGAGATGATCGTTCACCATACCTACCGCTTGCATGAATGAATAAATGATAGTCGAGCCAACAAATTTGAATCCCATCTTTTTTAAGTCTTTGCTTATTTGGTCGGAAATTTGAGTAGTTATGGGCATCTCCCCGAATTTTTCCCAGTGCCCGACGATGGGTGTGTAATCCACATAATTCCAAATAAACTTATCGAAGCTCCCATGTTTTTCTACAATATTCAGAAACAGCTTGGCGTTCGTAATTGCCGCATTAATTTTCAGGCGGTTTCGAATTATGCCGGCGTTTGCCATAAGTTCTTCAATCTTTGCCTCATCGTAAACTGCTACCTTCGCAGGATCAAAACCATCAAAAGCTTCTCTGTACGCTTCTCTTTTATTAAGCACAGTAATCCACGACAGCCCCGCCTGTGCGCCTTCCAAAATCAGCATCGGGTCTATGCTTTATTATATAAAACGAATATCCAACATGACATATACCAATCAACGGTGAAATTGTTCAAATCAACGATTTTACGAAATAAAAATTAAGAAGCATAAAATCATATCAAATGATCTCATGCTCCCTATATTTATCTCATGGAATTAGCTTATGTTTTGTTTTCTAAAATCAATTGGAGTAATGCCATGTTTATTATACCATAGCCAAATTGGTACTATGTCAAGAAAAAGTACAAGTTAAATCGGAAAATTTATCCCTTTTGATTAGCGACGGCTAACTCTAACTTGCTGACCTCATTTCCACCTCCATTTTTTCTATATATTTTTCTTCATAAGCATTAGGGGATAAA
>JAVBLX010000131.1:0-3643 GCA_031553075.1 Acetivibrio sp. | reverse complement strand
TACAACATTCCAATGTACTAAAGTGCGAGTTATAGTTTTTGTGGGGGTGCCCTTAGCAAATTTTTAAAGTCTTAGTTCTTTCGGTGCTTCTACGCTAGCCAGAAATCTTTCGCATGTGAGCCGTTTTCCAAGGAAGCCGTTCCTGGGAGGCACTCATCCACCCGCTCTTTCGGCGTTCGAAGCCTATATCTCAGGAGCGTCCTCTCACCACCTAAACACAAAGTTACCCATTGAATTTTTGTGTTTAGTGTGTCATAATAATCAAGTGATTTTTTTAAGCTTATGAATTTAAAGGTTTCGTGATGATATACCGGGCCGGAATATTAGAAAGGGTGGATAAAAGAATGATTAGAGTTGCAGTATTTGGTTATGGCAATGTTGGTAAGGCAGTTGTGGAAGCTTGTTTGAACAGTGGTGACATGGAATTAGTGGGAATTGTAGGCCGCTCTATGGCGGGACAAGTTGTAGATGGATTTACGATTGCTGCGGATGTGAAAGAATTGCCAGAATTTGATGTTGCAATCCTTTCGCTGCCGACCAGAATGGTTCCTTATATGGCAGAACGCCTGTTGAAGAAAGGTATTTGTTCGGTGGATAGTTATGATATTCATACCAGTATTTTGGAAGTGAGAGCGCAACTGGATAAGGCGGCTAAAGAAGGTGGTTCAAGAGCGGTGACAGCAGCGGGATGGGATCCGGGAAGTGATTCGGTGATTCGGACCATGATGGAGGCTATGGCACCTAAGGGTGTGACTTATACGAATTTTGGACCGGGAATGTCAATGGGACATTCTGTGGCAGTAAAAGCGATTGAGGGTGTCAAGGATGCTTTGTCGGTTACAATTCCAACTGGTACAGGGATTCATAGACGGATGGTTTATGTGGAACTGGAAGAGGGATATACTCTGGAACAGGTTACTAAAATGATTAAGGCGGATGATTACTTTGTTCATGATGAAACTTATGTGAATCAGGTAACTGATATCCGGGATATTATGGATGTGGGACATGGTGTCCATATTGAACGCAAGGGTGTGTCTGGTATGACCCATAATCAGTTGTTTGAGTTTAATATGAAAATAAATAATCCGGCTCTTACTGCACAGGTAATGGTATGTGCGGCTCGTGCTGCAATGCGTCAGCAGCCAGGATGTTATACTTTGATCGAAATTCCGCCGGTGGATTTTTTGGAAATGTCAAGAGAAGAGGCTGTTAAGAAATTGGTGTAGGTATATTGGTATTAATACTGATATGAGTTCTAGTCTAAATATTGATATGAGTTTTAGTGTAAATATTGATATAAAATATTGATATAAAATTTTGATATAAAATATTGATAGATATATGTAAGTATTACTATGATGAAAAACTGGTTACTGCCTTGTTGCAATAGCCGGTTTTTTGATTTATGATAAGTGTATGACTGTAATTATTGAGCAAGTTTTACACTCGAAGAAATCAAAAGACGCAATATTCACTGATTGTTAGTGACGCTGGTGGTGCATGACATGAATGGGGAAATGTGCTATGTAAGAGTGTCTAAGACGGGAGGTTTTTTATGAAATATTTGAAATGGACGGGAATTGGTATATTAGTTCTACTTTTATTAATGGCAGTAGGAACTGAAATTTATTTGTCAGATTATTACCACAGCACCCAAACGCTATCTCAGATGCAGGAGGAATCGTCCTGTGCTATACAGGAGACAGAATATGGTATTGAAATATATGGAAAAAATATAGATAGTCCACAAAAGACCGGAATTATTTTTTATCCGGGTGGAAAAGTAGAGTATACGGCATACATTCCGCTTCTGGAAAGGTTAGCAGAGCAGGGATATCCTTGTTTTATTTGTAAAATGCCGGGGAATCTGGCTGTTTTTGATATTGATGCGGGAGTTAAGGTGATGGAGGCATACCTGGAAATAGAAAACTGGTATATTGCCGGACATTCTCTGGGCGGTGCAATGGCATCGGCTTTCTCGGCAGAACAGGGCGATGGGATGAAAGGTACTATTTTGCTGGCGGCTTACCCTTCTTCCGATTTAAGACAGACCAATCAACGGATGGTCTCTATAAAAGGAAGCTGTGACTTGGTTTTGAACCAGGAAAAGTATGTTGATAATAAGAACAATGCACCGAAAGATAGTATATATGAAGTTATTAAGGGTGGAAATCATGCTTATTTTGGGGACTATGGGGAGCAGAAGGGCGATGGAACAGCTGAAATTTCCAGAGAGGAGCAGCAGAAAGAAGCTGCCCGGTTAATTATCAGGTTCTTGGAACGGTAATAACATTTAGTATATTTGTTTTATATTGGTATTTTTCAGGAGGCCATCGATAAGGTGAAACAAAAATTATATATCGGATGGTTCTTTTATCACCATGGTTTTACGGAATTGCTTGGGAGAAACAAATTTGTGTTTTTGAAACTGCTTGATAAAATAGCTGGTGGTGCTAAAGCCAACTAAAGCACCGATTTCCGTAATGGACAAATCGGTGGATATCAGCTTTTTTTCTGCTTCGGAAATCCGGATATAATTAAGGTATTCGCTAAAATTCATGTGCATAAGGTGGTTGAACGATCTGGAAAAATAGCTGTAACTCATTCCGGACAGGCGAGCCATGTGGTCAGCTTTAATAGCAGTCTCGTAATGGTTGAGGACATAATCAAAAGCGGGTTGCATTTGCTTTACCAGATATTCCTTGCCATCCGACTGACCGTCCAGTTTTAGTCCGGTATGATGTAAATACCGGAGAATCCAAAGGAAAAGTCGCGAAATATTATTACGGATGGCCAGTTCATATCCGTATTCCTGTCGCTCAAATTCAGTGAAAGTTTCGACAAACAAATCAGGGATATAGGTTGAATTGATATCCGCTTTTCCAATTACTTTTTTCTGGTTCGAATTCTGTAAGAGGAAGGGCAGGATATACCGAAATTCAAAATGGTTTTGTGCCAGGCTGTTGTAAATCAGTTCTGGAACAAACCTTATTACATAGTACTGTCCACCATTTTGGGATAAACTCTCAATCAGGTGGATTTCTTTGGAATTAATCAAAACCATGTCACCGGCACCAAAGGTATATGGTATGGAACCCAGGTAAACATGAAAATCTCCGGTAATTCCATAAAGAATCTCAATATAATCGTGATAGTGTGCCGGGAATACAATCCCGGAATGGTCGGTTTCTTGTATATGACATAAATAATGGCAGGGTATACCATCAATAAATATTTTCTTTTCTTCCGTATAGTTCAATGGAGGTCCTCCTGGCTGAATTGATTTCTGACAGTGATTATATCATGAAACTAATATCAGCGCTAGTGTGATGTATCATTGATATTTAGTCAAACAATATATATTTTTTTGTGGTTTTGTAGTATAATAAAAAGAAACGGCGGTGTTAGTATGGCAAGACCAAAAAAATATCATGTTTCTTTAACAGACGAAGATATAAAACGTCTGAAAATCATTACTAGAAAAAAGGATACTTCAAGGACATTAAAATGCAGATGCCAAATTCTGCTTGATCTTGATGAGGCACATGGAAAAGCTTTTACTCATGAACAAAGTGCAAAATCTAATGGCGTATGCATGGCTACGGTTACTAACACTGCTAAGCAGTATTGCGAGGAAGGC
>JAVBLX010000006.1:0-36729 GCA_031553075.1 Acetivibrio sp. | reverse complement strand
CGCCCCAAGCCCCTGTCCGGTTGGAATAATGGCATAATGGTCGGTGATTTGCTTATCATTTACATACTTGGTTTTGGCAATATTCTTATAACTGCCACTTTCCAGGATAGCCTCGGCAAATTCCTTCCCATGAGGATAATTGCGAAGTCCGCTGATATTTTTATAAATCTCCTTGCAAACTGCCGTAGATAATACCCTGGCATCCGTTCTGGGATAGGTAACCAACTTCTTTTCGTATAATTCCTGGGTAATTTTAAGAGTCTCGTCTGGGCTGATTTTAAACATCCGGGAGCACACATTCTGCAGCTCTGCCAGATTAAACAGCAACGGTGGCTGCTTGTTTTCCTTCTTCTTTTCCACCTTTTCAACGATACCCTTCATTGGCTGTGGCTCTGACAAGGCGGCAATCAGCTTTTCGGCTTCTTCCCGTTCCTTAAATCCATTTTCCTTATATAGGAGTGGAGATTCAAAATAATCGGAACCTTCCACCGCCTTCCACTCCCCTTCAAAGGTCTTCCCCTGGGTTTCAAAGGTTCCCAGAACCCGGAAGAATGGTGTCTTTACAAAGTCACGGATTTCCTGCTCTCGCTTTACTACCATTCCAAGGACACAGGTCATCACCCGTCCCACTGAAATAGAGCTCCATTTCTTATTTTGCAGGAAGTTATTAACCGTCTGTCCGTATTTTAATGACAGCACCCGGGAAAAATTAATTCCCATAAGGTAATCTTCTTTGGCACGCAAATAAGCTGCTGATGACAGATTGTCATAGGCAGCTAACGGTTTTGCCTCACGGATACCCCGGAGGATCTCTTCTTCGGTTTGGGAGTCAATCCAGACTCTTCGTTTTTCTTTGCTATCCGAGACACCTGACATTTCATCCACCAGTCGGTAGATATACTCTCCCTCACGTCCGGAGTCGGTGCACACATAAATCCGTTCCACATCGGGACGGTTTAATAAACCTTTTACAATTTGAAACTGCTTTGCTACACCTGGAATCACTTCATATAAAAATTTACCTGGTACAAATGGCAGAGTCTCCAGAGACCATTTTTTATACGCCGGATCATACACCTCGGGGTAACTCATGGTCACCAGATGACCCACGCACCAGGTAACTATGGAGTCCGCTGACTCCAGATATCCATCTTGTTTCTTTGCGCTGATTTTCAGCGCCTTTGCAAATTCCTGAGCAACACTTGGTTTCTCAGCAATGTATAATGATTTTCCCACCTACACTTAATCCTTTTTATCAAATATCTTGAGACTCAGTTTATCCAAAATCTCTGGAGCATATTTACATCCAAATACAATACTCACTATCATAATACTGGCAACACATAAATATTTTACGATCTTATCTACATTTACTGTTACGGTTACACCTGTTGTGTTTTCTTCATCATTCATATGGCTCATTAAAATCCAAGCTCCTCTCCAACTAAAATAACCTTGATACGATTGGGTATCCTTGATTTACGAGTTACAACAATCTGATTGCACAGGCAGTCATCACTTAGACAATCTGCACATCTGCCAATGGAAGCACAGGGTGTCTTCATTCCTAGGCGAGTGGCATTGGCTGGTGACGCCATATTTCGAACCCGCTTTACTCCTGCTTCCACATCGGATACGACTTTATTCATCCCTGCTACAATGATTACATTGGCAGGTCCATAGGCCAGGCAGGCTACCCGGTTTCCCATGCCATCAATATTAATCAATTCCCCGTTCAGGGTAATGGCATTGGAGCTCATAAAATAATAGTCTGCCAGTACGATTTTACTGTACAGCTCTCTGGATGCTTCTGGCGTTTTGGCCTCTTTTCGATCAATCACCACAAAGTCTGATGCTTTTAAAGCATCAATAAGACCAATCTCTTCCAGGGTCTCTGAACCGCCCCAGGAAACCACACAGTCCGGTGTCAAAAAACGCTGGGCCATAATCAAAGCTTCCTCTGCAGTGGCGCAGTAATAACCCTCAATTCCCCGTACATTAAACTTTTCAATCATGGTGTCTGCCAGGTTTTCATAAGCCTGATGTTTTGCTGACATAACAGTCCTCCCCTCTCAACAAGCCTTTCTTCATATACTTGTAGAAATCTTCCATATTAATCTTACGGCACCAAAAATCCTTCTATCATCAAGAAAGCCTTAATTTTCGGTATACCAGTTTGGCCAGTACGCCGCAGGTCTGCATTCCTGATTTTAGATATTCCGGTCTTTGGAAAAAATATTCTTTATCGTCCGGCTCATATTGACAATATTCCAATAAATTCCCCTCGAAATACAATTCACCATCTATGCTCTTTCCCAAATCCTCTGGTGTGTACTGATAGTCTTTTTTTCGCTCTTTTAAAGGAATCCGCATATATTCCAGCATATGGGCAACAAATTCTGAACAGCTGAATGCCTTATAGGTGGAAAATCCATGGAGAACCGGAAAGGTCAGAACTGAAAATAAATTGTATAAATACTCATCATCTTCCTCAATCTGACGTATTCGGGCAAGTCCCCTGTAATACTGACTATCGGTAACCGGTATTCGGTAAATCTTCACATTGACACAGGAAACCTTTTCCAGTGAAAATCTGGCGGGATATTCCCGTACGATTCCGGCTACCATGGGAACTCTGCTTTGCTTTCTGGCAAAGGAATATAGGGATTCTAAATTACTGTCAAAGGCAATGGAGGCATGGTTATACTTCATCCTTCCTACTGCCCGAAGAGCCCTGCCAAAGTTAGTATATGTTTTGGACAACACGATATAGATATATTTGCTCTCTTTTTTCTGGTTAATCATCGCAAAACCTCTTTTGTCTAATTTCTTTTTATTTTCTATTTATGTTTTCTTTTCTTTTTTCACTTATTTTATTATAACTTAGTTTCTTTCATTCTGCCACCCCCATTTTTATGAAATCCTGTCCCCCAACATATCTGTGTAATCGATTGCAGGCAGCATGGAAACAGTAACATTTTGCCATTAACAGCAAAAGTCCTGTAAAAGCAGTTACTTTCACAGGACTTCCAGATATTTTTTAATTCCAATATAAGTCTCTTCACTTAAAATATGCTCAATGCGACACGCATCTTCTTCCGCTGTTCCTTCCGAAACCCCTGCGGTCTGGATGAGAAATCGGGTTAGAATTTGATGTCTTTCGTAAATGCTTTCTGCTTTGCAAATCCCCGTCTCGGTAAGACAAATCTGACCTTCCCGATCCATTTCGATGTAGCCGTCTTCTTTTAACAATCCAACTGCCCGGCTGACACTGGGCTTGCTAAAGTTAAGCTCTCTTGCTATATCAATGGAACGCACAACCCCATTTCTCTTTTTCAAAACCAGTATGGTTTCCAGATAATTTTCACCAGATTCGTACATACACTGCCTCCTGTTTCAAAATCATAGCTCTATCATATCTGAAATTTCTCCAGCAGTCCAGCATTTTTTTTGCATTTTGGTGTCTTTTACGTTACTATTCACTCCCCAGCCTATCACTTGCTGATAGGCTGGGGCCAACACGTAAAATCAGCCAATGAGCTGCCCCTCGCCGCAGGCGACTTTAAATGGGCAGGCGATGTTACTGTCACAGGCTTGCCTGTGAACAGTAACTCTTTTACATTTCTTCTTTATGGCAACTGCTTTGGGATGGGCACCCGCTGCAACCACAGTTACAGCCTGGTGTTTCACCACGCCTCATGCGTTTCACAGAACGATAAATAATGAGACCAAGTATACAAGCAATTACTAAAATAATAACGACATCTATAAGATTCATAATTAGCTCCCTTCTATGTGCTTTCACACATCTTAGAATTAAGGCAACCTAAAAAATCAAATTTCCTACTACATTAATAATAAGCGCAACCACATAGGCTGTCAACATCTGATATCCAACTGCCCGCAGTGTCCATTTCCATGAACCCATTTCTCTTCGAATCGCCCCCACCGCTGCAAAGCAAGGCATACAAAGAAGGTTAAAAGCCATATATGAAAATGCAGAAACCTTCGTAAATACACTGCCGATTTCAGGAAGTGACTGCTCCCCAGCCATAATGGCTTCCAAAACAGATTCATCATTAATTTGGGCAAATAGCTGTCCGAAGGTAGCCACGATGTTTTCTTTGGCAATCCAGCCGGTTACCACACCTACACTGGCACGCCAATCTGCAAATCCAAGTGGTACAAAAATCCATTTAATTGCATTTCCAAAAGCTGCCAGGAAGCTGTCTTCCATGTCGCACATACCTGATAGATTAAAGTTAGATAACAACCAGATCAGTACCGTGGAGGCAAAAATAATAGTCCCGGCTTTGATTGCAAATCCTTTTACCTTTTCCCAGCCATGAATCAATACACTCTTTCCGGTTGGGAGACGATACTGTGGCAGCTCCATAATAAAGTTTGAGGTTTCCCCTTTAAAAGCATACTTATTCAGAATCAAGGCACTGATAATAGCCACTACGATTCCCAACATATAAATACTGTAAATAATCAATGGCTTCATAGCACTGTCTGCAAACAAAGTAGCCGCAAACATGGCATAAATTGGAAGCTTGGCACCACAAGACATAAATGGTGTAATCATCATAGTGATTTTCCGGTCTTTATCACTTTCCAGTGTACGAGAAGCCATCAGGGCCGGAACGGAGCACCCAAATCCCATAAGCATAGGGATAAAAGAACGTCCTGAAAGCCCAAAATGGCGGAAAATACGATCCATAACAAAGGCTACTCTAGCCATGTATCCACTGTCTTCCAAGAAAGATAACAGCAAAAATAATACTAATACCAATGGTAAAAATCCAGCTACAGCCCCGATTCCAGCCATTACACCGTCGATTACCAAAGAGAACACCCAATCCGATGCTCCGGCACTTTCCAAAACTCCAGCCAGCCCATCGGTCAGGAATCCCCAACCGCTCTCAACCAGTCCGGCCAACCATACTCCGGGACTTGGGAGCCCTTCAATAAACAGGAAGTTTTCGCTGAAGGTACAAGCAAACAGCAAATACATAACCACAGCAAAAATTGGTAAGGCCAGGATACGGTTGGTCAGAATCTGATCCAATTTATCTGACCTGGTAGCACCCTTTTCCGTTGTACTCTTCTTTACTCCTGCTTTTACAACTTTAGCAATATAATTATATCTTAAATCCGCAATCTTTGCTTCGGCATCACCATCGGCTGCACTTTCTACCGTGGCAACAACCTCCTTCATGCTTTCTTTGATTTCTTCCGGAAGACTCTTAAGAATCATTTCATCCCCTTCCAAAACCTTGAGGGCAGTCCACTTCCGCTCTTCCTCTTTCATGGAAGGAAATAAGTTTTCAATTTCTTTTACGCCTTCTGTAATACTTTTATCAAATACTTCCAGAGCCTCCGGTTTCTTTTTTTCTCTGGCAACCTTCTCCACTGCCTCCATCAATGCCAGAATTCCTGTATTGGTCCGGGCAATAATGGGTAATACTGGAACCCCCAACTCCTTGGAAAGCTTTTCACAATTAATCTCCGCCCCAGATGCTCTGACTTCATCCATCATATTGATAGCAACTACCATAGGGATGCCTGTTTCAATAATCTGCAGAGTAAGATACAAATTTCGCTCAATACTAGTTCCGTCTACAATGTTTATAACTGCATCCGGACGTTCTTTTACAATATAATCTCTTGCTACAATTTCTTCAGCGGAATATGGGGACAAAGAATAGGTTCCTGGTAAGTCAAGGATGGTAATGTCTTTGTTCTTTTTATAAGTGCCTTCTTTCTTATCTACGGTAACTCCCGGCCAGTTACCAACATGCTGTTTGGAACCGGTGATTTCATTAAACAAAGTGGTTTTCCCGCAGTTTGGATTTCCTGCAAGTGCAACTGTAAATGCCATTTTTTATCCTCCTAAATATACACCTGAATGATTGTCTTCTCCTATCAAACACAAACCTTTTTGTGCTCCCCTTTTTATGTTAGCAGAGACTAACTTCTTAGCTTTGAAATAGAGTCTGTGACGCAGACCCCTATCACCTCATAGATATCCGATTTACTCAATTATAATTTGTTTCGCTTCATCCTTGCGGAGGCTTAATTCATAGCCTCGAACAGTAACCTCTATCGGATCACCCAATGGTGCAACCTTAACCATCTTAACCATAGCACCTGGGGTCACTCCCATATCCATAATTCTTCTGCGAACAGGTCCCTTCTCTCCAATAGAGACGACCTTACCTTCTTCCCCTGGCTTCAAATCTTGTAATGTCATACTCATTTTCTCCTTTTCATTGAAAAAACTCTCTACGCAAAATCCTAAACTCCTGAATCATGCACCTAACTCTCAGTACCTTCCTCTGGCTCAACCAGTCATATTTTCTCTGACGCTTTAAGCAACCATAATTTTCTGGGCAAGCCCTTTATTTAAAGCAACCTTTACGCCTTTTACGCTGAGAATCATACCACTGGCGTTCTCTCCCACTACCTGAACCTCTTCTCCCCGGATGAATCCCAGGTCCTGGAGATGGCGTCTCATATCATCTTTCCCTTTAAATTCTGTAATTGTTTTCGTATCTCCTAATGAAACCATTGCTAAAGGCATATGTCTGCTCCTTTCTACTATATAACTCTAATTAAATCAATTGTTTATAAATCAACCTTGTTAACTTGTTAGCACTTTCTTACCTGCAAGCATTTTGCACGTTAGCTAACACTAACCTTGTTTTTATGTTAGCACCCGCTAACGATTTTGTCAATAGTGAATTTGATAATCTTTCTCATTTGCAACCGTAGATACTTTTGTTGTATCTAATATAAAAAAGACAGGATGGTATCGTGTGAATACCTTCCTGTCTTATATCAATTAATTAATTAATTAATTAATAATTCTGTGGCTTTTCCTGGAAATAGCTTTGTGGGTGAGCACACACTGGACATACATCCGGAGCTTTCTTTCCAATTTCAATATGTCCGCAGTTTAAACACTGCCAGATGGTATCACCATCTTTGGAGAATACACATTCTTTGGTAACATTGTCAAGAAGCTTGCGATAACGCTCTTCGTGCTCTTTTTCAACTTCCAGTACTCTTTCAAATAAATTAGCAACGTGATCAAAGCCTTCTTCTCTTGCTTCTTTTGCAAAGGTAGCATACATGTCGGTCCATTCATAGTGTTCACCATCTGCTGCCATCTTCAGATTTTCTTCGGTAGTGCCGATTCCATCATGAAGTAGCTTATACCACATTTTTGCATGCTCTTTCTCATTGTTAGCAGTCTCTTCAAATATGTTGGCAATCTGCACATATCCGTCTTTTTTTGCCTTGCTTGCATAGTAAGAATATTTATTTCTCGCCATGGATTCCCCTGCAAATGCAGCCTCTAAATTTTTTTCTGTTCTACTTCCTTTTAAATTCGCCATAATTCCCAATCTCCTTTTTTTCTAATTCTTAGCTCTCATGTTTGTTTTCTTCTGTACGCTACTGTACACAACATATCCATACAACATTTTAAAATAACATAAGTAAATAATCAGATTTCTATTTCGAAAACGATGTACTTGGCATTAGCATATCATATTTTTCAAAAAAAGCAATACCTTTTTTCCATTTTTAACAATTTCTTGAATTTTCGACACAAAAATCAATATTTTAATTTTTTTACATTACTTGACTGACTGATAAAAAACATACTATACTTTTTAATATACCTTCCCGTATATGCTCACAAACTTTAATATACCTTTGAAGGCCTTTGAATTATCACCTGCTTTAATAATTTATTTCCAGGAGGATTTCCCATGAAAACAGACAATTCCAACGCTAATGGATTACTTGTTACAAGCGCGCTTTCCCTATCTGTTACTTTAATTTTGAATTATCTTCATATACTGCCAGATACCATTCTTGATATTTTGTTTGGCATCACCATTGCCTTGCTATTCTTATCCCTGGTTTTCCAGCCCATACATACTACGGAGCTGGCAACAAATCTATTTGCCGTAAATGCTGTATTAGTCAATTTCTATATTTATGATACTGGTAAAACACTTCTTGCCTTTGATGCTGGGATTCATCCATTCTTTGTGAGAAGAGGTATGAAAAAGCTGGGACTTGATCCGAAAAAAGTGAGCCATCTGTTTCTGACTCATTCCGATTTCGACCATGTCGGCGGTCGAAACGCATTTTCCAATGCCAGGGTCTATTTATCCAGGGACGAGGTTCCTATGATTACTCATGAAAAAGCAAGAAGAGGCTTTATGTACAATAAGTCTATTTTACATTATGAAGCTCTGGAAAACGGACAGATACTTACGCTTGAAGAGACCCCCATCCAGCTTATTTCTGCTCCCGGTCATACTCCTGGTTCTGTTTGTTATAAAATCAGCGACAATATTCTGGTAACCGGTGATTTACTCCGTGTTAGCAAAAACGGGAAAATCGATCCGTTTCCCCTAATGATGAATATGGACCATTCCTTGGATAAAGAAACTCTTGAAAAGCTTATATCGAATGGATTAATGGAAAATAAGCTTCTGCTCACCGGTCATACTGGCATCATGAAAAACTCATAAACATAATGGAACGTTTTCCCTTGCAGCAGTTATTTTTTTAACTGACAGAAGACAGAATGTACTTTTAACCCAAAAACAGAACCAATAAGTGTCTTTCTCGTGCACCTATTGGTTCTATCTTCCCTTTCAGATGTTCATCAATTCTCATGTCCATACAAGGGCAAATCATAGCCATTCAAAATTGGCTGATATTTTTCCAAATCCAGAAATTGTATCGTAGCGTACATTCTGCCGTCTTCTCCTGGGTCCACTGTTACCGTATCTGCTATTCGTTCCTCTGCTGTAAATCCAATTTTATCATAAACAACTGGTTTTTTATCGGTAAGCAAGTTCTGCGCATAAATAGCAGACTTATTTTGGCTGCTTCCTACATAGTAAAGGCAGCCTTTATAAACCAGAATCATACTCCCTTCTATCTTCGTTTCCAGCTTTACATCAGTAAAATCCTCTTTCATACTGTATATTGGTCGTGGGAACGCCTGAGCATTGGTCCATCCTTCGTAATACAATCGGCCTTCGTCATAAGTCAGATGAGCGGATACCTGATACTGGGGATTATATACCAGACGGTCGGTTCCATCTGTTTTGATACTAATTAAAGATTGTTCTTTTAATGAAAGGATATTATCCTCAGCCCCGCCAGTATAAATCAGTCGCTCTCCGGTATAAATAATCGGGCAACTCAGAGCATTTTTCCAAAGCTGGTCATCCAGTACTACCTCTTCCCCGGTAGTCGGCTGAATTCTTACCAGTTCATAACGCATAAAAGGGCTGTTATAATTATTAAGATTGGAAGATTCTCGAATTTCCCATTCATACTCTAAATTTTCAGCAACCACAAAACGATTTTCCTGATTCTGCCGAGAAGCATTTGTATCAATTCCAGGAGTTCCGGGAGCTGCCCTCCGAAGCTTGGAACGATTTATCTTATATTCAGCTTCCACCAGCATCATTATCTCTTCAAAATCACCAACTCCCATTCGATAATAGCGCCTGCTACCGCTGCTATACACCACAGCAGTTCCCTGCTTATCATTTCCTCTATAAAAAGATAGGGCCAGCTCATCATTTACTTGGACCGTGATATCGGGTGACTCCGTTTCTGCTGAGATCACCTTTTTCCACTTCACAGAATCCAAGTATGCTCCTAATTTAGCTCCAGAAACATTCACTGTCATGTTAGTCATATTGGGATATTGAACTGGCACACCGTCTTCATCCTGATAAACCACCATTTTTAAAGAATCAATGTTTAAAAAGCTTAAATCCGGCTCCTGGTTTTTACTGGTAAACAGTAAACCACCTGAAACCACCACAATTACCAAGGCTCCCAAAACCAACGTCCAAAACCCCGGTTTCTTATACTTCAATACATTCTTGATTCGGGTTTTCGTATTACTTTCTCCAAATGCCAGTGGATAGCTGGCAGCAAATTTGACCTCTGTTGACAAAGACAAAAGAGAAGAAGAATACTCTTTTTTTATTTCCTTCCCCATTTTCTGAATTACCCGCTCATCACAGGAAAGCTCCATATCCTTACAAACCAGGTAAAAAGCCAGCCACATCAGAGGGTTAAACCAGTAAACGGTTCTCAAACAAAATGCAAATGGTTTTATCAAGTAATCCCGTCGCTTGATATGGGTTCTTTCATGTTCCAGAATATAAGCCATTTCTCGCTCTTTAAGTCCAGCCGGGAGATATATCTTTGGCCTTACCAGTCCAAATACAAACGGAGTGGAAATTTCCTGACTGGTAAATATATTATCTTCTATCAATACAGCCGACCTCAATCGTCGTTTTAAATATGCAAAAGAAAAAATACTATACCCAATCATAACAACCATTCCGACCAGCCATATATTCTGCGCCAGAAATATCCATACCTGCATAGGGTTAATGGAAGTTGCTGGCGAAGCAGGAGGCAAAGCCCCGCTTACTGTTCGGTCTACAAATCGAATCCCGGTATTAATTTTAGGAACCGCATCATACTTAATCGCCTCGGTAACCGCATCCGGATTCACCGCCACCAGACCCCAAACACTCTCTATTGTAAAAGGACATATCAGCCGCAGTCCCACGATGCCCCATAACATATAAGAAAAGATCCTTGGCACCTTCCGCAAAAACACAAGTCGTACTATCAGCACAAATAAGATCACATAGGTACCTGTGATACTCATATTTACAATGTTTAAAAATAAACCCTCCATAAATCATTCCTCCTGATATTGGTCAATCAGTTGTTGCAATTCACGAATCTCTTCTTTACTCAACCTCTTGCAACTGGTAAATGCAGTGAGAAACTCCGGCAGTGAACCGCCAAATGTACGTTCTACAAACTCATTACTTTGGATAGCAAAAAATTCTTCCTTCTTTATTTTGGAAACAACAGTCCCCTCCCGATTTTCAAAAATCCCTCTATCACACAAACGTTTTAACATCGTATATGTAGTAGACTTTTTCCAATCCAGTTGAACCACACACAGCTTCACCAGCTCCCCCGAAGCAATTGGTTCATTGCTCCAAATCAAATCGGCAAACTTTGATTCCACCTCTGCTAATTTATATTCTTTCATGCTTAGCTCCCATCTGTGCGCTCCTGCGCACGTTTAGGTCTACTCATACTAGACCCAATTAAAGTTTACATCTAGTAGACCGTTTTGTCAATCCTAACGTCTTCTTTTCCTCATAAACAAGGCTGGTATACGCTGCTGCCGCTGTTCGCTCTACTGTTCTTGATTCCATGCTATGGATTTTGGCGGTTTGGAGTACGACATTATACCTCTACCGGCTCTTAAAAAGAGATTTTTTCTATCAAATCTCCACAACCTTAGTAGCCACCTTTTTCACAAAGGTTCGGTCATGCTCTACCATCAACATGGTTGGCTGATATTTAAGAATTAATTCTTCTATCTGCATGCGCGAAAAAATATCCACAAAGTTCAGCGGTTCATCCCAAATATAAAGATGTGCCTGCTCGCAGAGACTTTTGGCAAGCAATACCTTTTTCTTTTGTCCACCACTGAAATCTTCAATTCGCTTCTCGAATTGGACTCTGGAAAAATCCATTTTACGAAGTAATGCTTTGAAAAGACTTTCATCCAGATTATGAGCTGTAGCAAATTCTTTTAAATCACCATCCAGATGACTGGTATCCTGTGACACATAGGAAATTACCATGCCGCTGGCAAGCTCAATTTTCCCAGTGTGTTGGATCTCTTCACCTACTATTTTCTTTAAGATGCTGGATTTTCCGCAACCGTTTTTTCCCTGTAGGACTACCCGATCTCCCTGATTCACCTTAAATGTCAGCTCTTCAAACAGTTTCTTTTCTTCATAGGATAAAGACACCTTTTCAAAATCCACCAGAATGTGTTTAGGGTGTTTCAAGGGAATTATTTTTAGAGCATCGGCTGTTTCAATATTTTTGAGTAGCTTGGACTTTTCCTCCATGGCATTTTCCATGTGGGCTTCCGCTACCTTGGAACGCTTCATCATTTTGGCGGCTTTATGTCCGACAAATCCCCTGTCTCCCACGTGATCGCCTATTTTGCTTTTTTCAATAGAGTCAGACCAGCTCTTGGTACGTTTGGCTGCTTCACTTAAATGCCTGATATCCTTTTTCAGTCTTTCATTTTCAGCCATTTCAAAGGCATCCTGGTTCTGTTTGTTTTCCCACCACTGGGAAAAGGTTCCCTGCCTTACCTGAATATCACCTTTGTTAATGGCCAGAACGTGGTCGATGCAGCCATCCAGAAAATCCCGGTCATGAGAAACCAGAATAAAACCTGATTTTTTCTTCAGGTACTCCTTTACCACGCCTCGGGCCTCCATGTCTAAATGATTGGTGGGTTCATCAATTAGCAGGAAATGATTCTCTCTGGAAAACAAAACAGCAAGCATCACCTTCGTCTGTTCTCCATTGCTCAGGGTGCTAAATGGACGATATAAAACCTCTGCATCTACATCTAAAAGCGAGAGTTCTCGACAAAGCACCCAAAATTCATAATCCGGGTAAATCTCTTCCACAATTTCCAGGGTATCCTTTTCTTTATCTGCTACCAGAAAAGGAAAATAATCAAAAGGAACGTTGCTGCTTATGGTTCCTTTGTACTCATACTTCTTTTGCAGCAGATTTAAAAGAGTCGTTTTCCCTCTTCCATTTCTGCCGATTAGTCCAAGTCTCCAGCTGGTATCCAACTGAATACATACATCTTCAAATATATTATCGTAACTGCCATCATAATAAAAAGTCAGATTCTGAATACTGATTTGTGACATATACATACCTCCGTTTCACTGTTCATTCTCATTCAAGTCTGCTGTAAAAGCATAAAAAAGGATGCAAGAATATACTTGCATCCCAACTAATCTCTGTCATAAGAAAAAACATCTCAAGAAATGTTCCATTTTCATACAATATGTAAGGTCGTCATGATATATTCTCGCCAGCACAAATAAACCTGTGCAATATTAAATTAATAATTAGCAAGAAATCATCATCATGTTTTTATCACCTTTCTTTTCAAATATGTGCTTATCGCACTTCTTAACTATAACACCAACTCATAATTCTGTCAACAATCCCAATCACATAAAAATAATGTTCCACATAATGCTATATGCAAACAGCTGTGGTCTTTTCATTTTGCAGAAAAATTGTAAGAATTCCCATCAAACGGTCTATTTTCATAGCTTGCCTCTTTTCATCTTAGTGCTTTGCTCTTGACGGAACATTAGAAAGACGACAACTAAGCAGATTATGATGGGAACCCACAAAAGATACCTTTCATTCTCCACCTGATACGTTATCAACGCTGTGCTGCTCACATCTGTTTCAAAGGCAATGCAACCTTGTTATCAGATACTTCTATTATTATACCGAAAAAAAATGGCATTATAAAGTGAATCTTTGTTAGCACTTAAAATAATGGCTCACTTAGGTTTTGGATCCCCAGACGCTTCTTAGAATCGGTCAAGCGGGGGTGGCACCACAAAATGGCGAAAGCTGGGATGAATACAATAAAACAGCAAGTAAAGATTTGATGGGAGAAGGCGTGGAATATATAGAATTTACGTTGGCCAGTGGCAGAAAAGTCGTGATTGATGTAAATCGTCTAAAAGATACTAAGAAAGTAAAAGAATTCTTAAGCCCGGCTGAATGCTTGGAATTTGATAAAATGATTCAGGAATATACCAGTGAAGAAATGATGTCTGATGAAGAGTGGGAAAAACTGCTGGCGAAAACGGATGCGGCCATTGATGAAGGCAAGAAAGGTGCTAAGGCGGCGGCTGAAAAAGCTTTGGAGCATGCAGAAAAAGAACGTCATATGCAAGAAAGTGTTTATCCTTAAGAGTTTGTTAAACGCAATTCAAAATGAATTGAAATAAAAAGAACCATTTTAGCTACAAAAAATTCAAGGTTACACAGTTGCAACTATATTGCACTGGTAACCTTGCCTTATTCTCACCTTCTATTTATTTTTTTCTTTTCTTTAAAACGAATCCAATCACAAAGCAAAGCAATGCACATCCAAAATATGCCGCCAGGTCAATCCATGCCAGATAGTCTTTATATAATGTTGCAATTGATACCTGGTTTGCGATTGCGTTCGTTAAGCTTGATCCGGGAATAACCAGTAGCAAATTAACTCCAATGCTATTCCATAATCCAATTGGTGTATAAGTATATAGTAATACCGTTGCCCAGGCAATTACAAGCCATATTGCGCTAATTGGCAATGCATAAGTTGAGAACCAGTATACTGGCGGGTTAAGATAACTTGCATTGATAATCACTTCAAAGCTATACAGCATCGGGAGCAACAATGCGCTTAGTACGAGCAGCGTTTTTATGACTTTATGCTTTTTGCTGAAAATAGCGGTAGCAATACTGGCTGTAAGAAGAGTAAGGGACGCATCCACAATCAGCGGTCAGCTCCAAGTATAGTTTTTCGTCCTGTAGTTCTTCTGATTCCAGAATTGTTTTAATCTCTTCCAAGGAAAAATTGTATGCATTTGTATTGCTATTGTGCCGACAACTGCGTATAATAAAGATATAAAAAGAACCTTTGAAAGGAGCAATGCACTATGGCAGCAAAATCAGCAAATTTATACGCACGAATAGAACCAGACGTTAAGGAACAGGCCGAAGACATTCTTTCTGCACTCGGAATCCCAGCCTCCAACGCCATCAATATGTTCTACAAGCAAATTATTCTTCAGAAAGGACTTCCTTTTGAAGTTAAAATCCCATCCGCTCGTCCTGTAGATATGAGCGTTCTTTCTGAAGAACAGATGAATACAGAATTGGAGAAAGGATATACGGACATGAAGGCTGGCCGCACTAAACCAGCAAAAAAAGTATTTGCCGATATCCGTAAGGACTATAATTTATGATTTTTGAAATCGATATTTCAGCACAAGCGGATGCTGACCTCAGAGGCATATATGAATATATCGGCTATGAATTACAGTCTCCTGAAAACGCACATGCACAACTTGACCGACTAGAAGAAGGGATTATGAACCTCGACCAAATGCCAGAGCGCTTTCGCGAATACAAAAGGAGCCATGGCATAGCCGTGGACTCCGAATTATGCCAGTTGATAATTATTGTGTCCTATACATCCCCAATAAGGAAGATAGTGTCGTAACAATCCTTCGTGTAATGTATGGCGGTCGGGATATTGAAACACAACTTAAAAGGTATACAAAAATGTGATAAATCGATATTCGCCAATCGAGTCGTTTCGCAAATATCCCTTTTCACTAAAGCACTATACTAATTTTGCTTTTTGAAGTAATTTCAGTATCATGCTTCCTGCTTCTGCCCGAGTAATATAATCATTCGGTCTTAACTTTCCTTTTGAACCCTTATCAAGCCCTGAACCTACACAGAATTTTACTGCGCTTAAGTTCTCTTTCTTGATCAAAGCAGCATCACTATAAGTTGTAACGCTGTCAGACTTTCCTTTGTAATTTGCTACCTTCGCCGCTCTGGCAATCATCACCATGGCATCCTGACGACTGATTTTTGCTCCTGGCACAAACTTCGCTGCTTCTGCTTTCGTGATAATACCATATTCATATGCGGTTCCTAATGCACCCGCATTGTTCGTTCCTTTGGTTACTTTCTTAAATGCAGAATAATTGCCGTCTTCTGGAAGTCCAAGTGCTCTTACCAGTACTAATACCAAGCTGGAATTAGAGATTTTCTTTTCGCCACCAAAGGTTTTCTCTCCGTTTGTACTAAATCCAGTCATAATCTTACGACCTGACATCTCTTTTGCCATGGCTTCGTAGGACTTTCCTTTGATATCCGTAAAAGAACTTCCTCTATAAACCAGTACATAGGTTGAGTTGGTACGGCTGTTAATCTGGGCATACCAATTACCGTCCTTCTGATAAACCTTAGTTGGAACATGGCGGGTACTTCCATCTGCTTCTACTACCACAGCTGTGGTAATCTTCTTCGCCTGCTCGGCAGAAATAGTAACGGTTCGTCCGACATAACGGTTGAACGTATCCACTTCTACTTCTTTTCCGCCATAGTTGGCTGTTATAGAAAACTGAATGGCTGGAACTACTATTTCACCTCCAAGTTTCTTCACGGACTTTTCTACTTGAGTCTGGGTGGCATTGTCCACGTTGGTGGTAATATTAATGCTGATTGGGACGCTTGCTGGATCATCGGTGCCAAATAGTTTCATAATCTCTTTGGTATCCACCGCTGTTGCCGGTAAATCATAGCTGATATTGCCAACCTGTACAGAAAGAACCATATCTTTTGCTGCAATGTCTTCAATATTTTTAACCACAAGCTGAGCTGAAACGGTATTTGTATTGGCTGCTGTTACCGGAATTACCACACTATCATGTGCCAATGCAATTTGAGTATCAAGTGCTTTTTGGTCAACGGTCACGGTTGCTGTACCATCTTTAGTAGTAATCGTACCAATGTTGATTTCTTTACCATCTACGATGACTGGTGCTTTTGTTTCGCTGGATGGTGTTGGAGCAGACGGACTATCGTTCGAACTTCCACCGCCTGAATCACCACCATTGTAAGTGAAAGTGGCTGTTACGGTAGCGTTGGCGGTACCCATCGTGAACGTCGTGCTGGCAGTGCCGCTATTGGCAACACTGCTGCCAGTGCCCGAAACGGTCCAGCCACTAAAGCTGTAGCCGCTGTTTGGTGTTGCTGTGATCGTAGTGGTTAAGCCCTCTGCTAATGTGGTTGAACCTGTTACCGTGCCGCCCGTTCCGGCAGTTACAGTGAGGGTGTAGCTCGCTACAAGCACCCATTTAGTTCCATCCCACTTAAACGTGTCACCGTTCTGCGGCGTTCTCGTTGTCGTTCCGTCTGCCTCTGTCAAAATACCGACAGCATCGGTGACTGTGCCCGCTGTTGCAAATACCAGCTTTGAATTTGTGTCGCTGCCGTTGCCGATAACCGTAATTGTGCCATTGTTTGTAATGGTCATCGTGCCGCTTGCGGCTGAATAGGTCAGGCTGGCTAATGTTGGCTGGCATTCACCACCACTGCCGCTGTGGTTACACCGGCTCCTACGGTTATATTCTCTATTGTTGCGTCTGCTTTGGTTAGGGTTATACTTGTCGCAGCGGTGACGACTACGTCTTTGCCGTTGTTGCTGATTGCTGCTTGAACAAACGAGCCGCTATTGTGCCTTATTGTGAGACCATTAATCACAGGAGCTCCCGAGGTTTGGAACGCAACCACATCCATTTTGGCAAATGTGTTTCCGGCAATTTGTGTGGGAGCGTTCTTCGTGACGATGGGCTTAGACGTGCCGACCGTACCCGCCGTAAAAGTAGTCCCCACAATTACGGTAGCCTTGCAGCCTTCCTTACCTATGATTACATATGAGGTATTTGCAATATTTGCGTGCGTCATATCAACTTCCATGCCTGCCGTAGCAACCGAAGCGCCGATTGTAGCAATTACATTTGAGGAAGTTGCGGCTGACACGGTACATTTTGCCCCCGATGAGCCTATTGTGATGGTAGGAGGTGCGACTGTGGCGGTAAACACCACGGCATTTGCCGCAGTAGAGGAGCCTACTCGCAAGGTTTTGTTGACAGGAAGCGTAATTGCGGAAGTATCGGCAAGGTTTACTACCGATAAAGCGGTAGGAGTCCATACATCCGTCCCTGCACTGTTTACTGTGACCACGGGGTACTCATCGCTGTCAGCCACTCCTGTGATAGCAATAACTGCACCAGGAGCCCAATACACATGAGCAAAGGGATCGGCTGTGCCACTGACAGTCATCGTGACGCCGCTAAGCGTGACGGTTGTACCTTTCGCAACCTTCATATTGCTAGCGGAAGTGAAGGTGCTATTTGCCCAACTAACTGTGCCACTCAGTAACTTAGGGCTTGCGTTCCCCTTATATGATGTTATTGTTGCACCGCCTATGGTCAGGCTACTTTCGCTAGTGCTTGAGGAAGCTAGTTTAAGTTGTATATCATTCGATGCATTGCCAGTAATAGTTACGCTTGATGAGTCTGTGTCGCTTGTACCCACAACAATCTGAGTCAAGCTCGTCAAGCCTGTCACATCAATGGTAACACTGGAATTGGGGGTGGTATTGCCCACGCGAATAACTTTTGCATTTGATAAAGATGAATTGCCAGTACTGCTACTGAGGCTGGTACTCGTAAGACTTGCACCTGTGCCGTCATAGGAGAAATCTGTTTCAACGTTTGTTAAGCCAGTGACACCTGTTGCAGTATCAAAATTAGCAGTAAGCGCAACGCTTGTTGCTGTGCCGGCTGTATACGTAGTAGCAGCAGTAACGTCACTATCGATTGTACCGTTAGAACCGCCGGCTCCCGTCCAGTTAACGAACGAATAGCCGCTTTGGGGTGTGGCAATGATAGCCAGTTTATTTTTGGCTGTTGGCCTGATGTTAACCGTGCCATGGCTTGCATTGCTTGCCACAGCGGTAATGGATTTTCCACCGTTAAGGACAGCGCTTGTAAGCCCTGTGCAACCTGTAAATGCAGTGCCGACTACGGTTGTGGCTACAGAAAGATCAACGCCTGTCAATCCGGTACAGTCTTTGAACGCATTGCCCAGTATATATGTAGCATTGGATAAATCGATGGAAGTAAGGCTGGTGCAGCCTTCAAAAGCATTACTACTTATAGTGGCAACACTGTTGCCGAGCGTAACGGTTTCAAGACCGGTGCAGCCCTTAAAAGCATTTTGGTTGATACTGGTGCTGCCGCTAATCCCAACTGTTGTTAGGCTGGTTAGTCCTGCAAATACTGATGGAACTTCAGCCGTAAATGTAGATTCAAACGTAACAGTTTCAATTCTTGTACAGCCGGAAAATGGACTTGTGCCGAACTCATTTACAACACCAGCAAAGGTGACGCTTGTAAGAGAAGTGCAGTCTTTAAAAGCGTCTGTTCCAATGCTTTCAAGAGTTGGAAGGGTTACTGATGTCAATCCGGTGCACCCCTCAAAAGCACCGGGTTGTCCAGATATGCCGGCAATCATAATTTCCGGCGTAAGGTTTAGGATTAAAATATCTGCCGGGGCAATTGCTACTTCAGCGTTGTTTCTCCAAAGAATGGTGCCGCTAGTGTCGAGTACCGTCAGTGTTCCGCTGTCGGCGTCCCATGTAAACCAATCAGTGCCTGCACCATTTCCATAGGTTACCGCTCCTTCTGCCCAAACGGGTACTGCCGCCATTGGCAACAGCGTCAGCACCATCACCGCTGTCAGTAAAAAGCTAAGTATTCGTTTTGGTAATCGTTTTAGTTTTCTTGTTGTTTGCATTTTATTTGCTCCTCCTTGATTTTTTCTTTTTATATTTAATTTTGCCATGCAAATATCATACCGTGTGATACCGCAAACCACCCATAACTCGCTCAATATGCTCCTGTATGACAGGCTTTCGCAGATAATCACTGGCTCGGAGGCTCCATGCTTCCGTGGCATACTCGTCTGTTTCGGACACAAAAACTAAGTTTACCTTGGGGTTAAGTTTTGCAAGCTCCTTTGCCAAAAACAATCCGTGCATGAGCGGCAGTTTCATGTCCATATCCACAAATGCCACATCTACGGGGTGTCCTCTGGCATATTGCAGAGCTTCCGAAGGTAACATAAAGGTTTTTAGTTCCGCGTCGGATTTCACAGACATTTCAATTGCATTCTCTAAACTATTCAATGTAGGTCGCTTGTCGCAGACGGCAATAATCCGCATGATATCCCTCCCTTTAAGCTGAAAAGCACCCGATACACGGATGCTTTCGATTTGTTTGATTTAGTATGATGCCTGTGTATATTGTACCAAATAAATAAAACCAAAAGCTGAATCTTAACAAAATGTAAGATTCAGCTTTTGGTTTTTAGATATCCGTTATTCATTCACGATGAGTCGATAGCCTTTTCCCCGACTCTGTTCAATCTCGATACTTTTTTCAATTCCTAAATCATCCAGTCCCAGCTTTTTTCTAAGTCGGTGCATTTGCACATAGAGAGATCGAATATCATCATTGGTGGCTTGGCCGGATGTCTTTTCATACAATTCCTGCGGCAAAAAATAAATCCCTGGATGAGTCGCCAGCAAAAGAAAAATGTTGTATTCCCGTGGTTGCAGTAGTACATCCTTGCCACTCTTAAGCACTCTCCGTGCGTCATGGTCAAAGGTAAAATATCCGATACCTTGGATTGGCTTAACTGCGCTCAGCGGATTACGCAGGCGGCTGACTTCAAGGGCAATGGCTTCCGGCTCCACCGGCTTCATAATATATCCGCTTGAGCCAAGAGAAAAGGCATTCACAGCAAATTCGGAATGTCCGGTAATGAAGATAATATTGATTTTATCATTTATTTCCTGGAGCCTCTGCGCAAGAGTTAAGCCGTCCATCATCCTCATGTCGATATCCAGAAATGCAATATCAACCATTGTGCTTTTGGCATAGGCAAGTGCTTCCTTCACAGAGATAAAGCAAGCAAGGGAACAGTCCTGTACTGCTTTTTTGATGGCTCTTTCGGTTAAGAATAAAACCGGTTTTTCATCGTCCACAGCAATTATATTCATGGCGCAGCGCCTCCTGTCTTTTTTCTTGAAATTATATTTTGCAAAGGTACTCCACCCTTGTTAACCGGATTCTTGGGAATCAATATGGTTGCCGTTGTACCGATACCTAATGTACTTTCTATGATGAGTTGTCCATCACAAAGTGCTTTCAATCTGCTGCGTACATTCGCAATACCGATATGGGAATGACCGTCCTCTCTTTGTACGTCTGTGTCAAATCCTACACCATTGTCTGTCACAACAATACACCAAAAATTTTCGTTCTCCTCCGTGTGTATTGTTAACAGTCCACCATCCTCACGCTTTGTAATTCCATGCCTCACGGCGTTTTCCACAATGGGTTGTAATGTGAGCGGCGGCAATACAAATTCTGTGACCGGTATATCGAATTCCGTTCGTATCAAGTCATCAAACCGCCTGTTTTCCAGCGACAGATAAAGGTTTGCGTGTTGTAATTCCTTTTCGAAGGGAATCAGGCTTTTATTTGTGAGGGAATCCATGTTGCCGCGCAAATATTTTGAGAAATCTCGTACGGCGGTTGCGGCCCGTTCTGAACCGTCAACAACGCACATATACTCAATGGATGCCAGTGAGTTGTACAAAAAATGCGGTTGGATTTGACTCAGCATAACAGAAATGCGGGCATTTGTAAGTTCCATTTCCTGAACTTTTAAGGTAGCTTTCAGTTCTACTTGAAGGTTGACATAAATTAGAAATAGGGTAAGGCTAGCTCCGGAAGCCGCCAAATATACATTTGGCAATATCACCTCAAGTAAGTAAAATGCAATCGGCAGTGTTGAATGAAGCAGCAGTGCCAACCACTCTCTCGCTTTAAGCAGCCTTATATAGTAAAGGATAATCCCAATGGATACGAACAAAGCCAACGTCGGCAGTACCTCGGATATCCAAAAAGTATCCTGCTTGATATAGTTGTTGTTTGCGTCAAACCGAACATAAAGACATAGGAGTGATGCAATGAGTGCCATTATGAAGTTTCCGACACCAATTCCTGCCATCATATAAAATGGTTTCTTTGAAACAGCTGCCTTTGTACTTAGATACTCATAAAGGTAAAAAGCAAAAGTGATAAGCTGTAATCCAGATGTGCTATAACTAAACCCATCCAGCACCCGGATTGCTATATCGATTGTCGGACTTGTCTGACCACTCATCAGCCCGACAAACAAATCAGCTAACATACCCGCAAATGCAAGCAGTACATTTAGGAAAAAGAAAAAGTTAATGCGTTTATTCAAATTTCCTGAGAAAATGGTTAATATCAGCAGCGAAATAATCAGGATAAATGCAGTTAACACAATTCCTATATATATCATATATTCTGTTGTCATTTCATCCTCCTCAAATCTGTGTCTAAGCACCACTGCAATAATACATGTATTGTATACTTTTAACAGCCACAAAGTTATCAATATTTCGTATTTATTTTATTGTATCCAAACAGGTTAAAGATCTATACCACCAACTTCATCAATTCTTGATTTGCTTTTGCCGACGCCTTTGTTTGAAAGGTATTCTGCATCTTAGCCACACTACTTTGATAGGACTTACGCATTTCCTCGCAATCAAAGTTGGCAGTTAATACTTCCAGCATTTCTATTTCCTTTAATATCTCCTTGCGCAGCACACGTTTGTCCCGCAACAACTTATAAACTTTGTATCCTTGGGCCACATTGTAATTGGTAGGTTCCATATACTCCAAGATATCTTCTATTTCTTTATCCATCTGATCCTTGTCACACTTTAAATTCACTATGTACTGTTTAATGTTCGTAAAGAACTCCAATTGCTTTTCTGCCAATAGCATCCAGTCATTTGATTGTTCATCATATACGGTTTCTTTTTTCACCATCCTCATGACACCATCATCGCCCTTCTCCGTTGGTTTCTTTTCTTGTCGCATTCCAAGACTTATCTCTATTGCTTTATCCACATCTTGTAATACTTTTTCCCCAACATTCCCACAATAGTTTTCTAATCGCGCTTTATCAATTGTCTTAATCTGTTCTAAGCAAATTGCACTTTTCTGAGGAAGTACCTTTATATTATGAAAAACAACATGCATCGGATAACTTTTCTTTGTATTTGTCGTGATGACTGCCACCACCGTTGTGGTTGAATGCATATTCCCGATATCGTTTTGTATTATTATAACGGGCCTGTTGCCTGTTTGCTCGCTTCCAACTACTTGTTCTATTCCGGTTAAATCAGCATAGAACACATCTCCTCTAATTGGTTTCTTAATTTCAGTTCGAAAAGGTATATTGTTAACCACTTTTCCCATAAATAATGGCTCCTTTGGTTGTTCATTCTTGTTCTTCAGCTTCAATTTTCAATCTTTGCTTAAGATCATAAATAATTCCCTTATCATTTAGTAAGTTGATTGCAAAGCACTTCTTTCCCGCATCTTTCAGTGATGCCCCCACATGATATGCTTTGTTCTCATCTATAATTAAAAATCTATCATGAAAAGCATTGGTATGTCTTATCTTCAGCATGGGATATTGCTTATTGAATATATCAACATCGTTGTCTGTCAGTTTCGTTCTCTTGTCTGTATAAATTGTAACCGCAACATCTTCTTGCTTCTTGGCCAATATATTTAATGTCTCTGTGTCAACATAATTATCCACAAGAATTATTTTACTTGTAGATTCACCAATAATACGTATTATGAGACTAAAAGCATCATAAATCTGCCCATCGTAAAATATCTTCTGCTGGGACTCTTCATGGTCTGATATGTACTTAAATACCTGATTGAATTTCTCATTGCTTTCCATTTGATATGATTTCTGAGTCACTTCAATCTCATTAATGCGGTCATATAGCAGTGATGTATTTGCCATGTATTTTCGCATTTCAATAAATGTTCGCATGATAGTAATACTGATATTAACCGCAACGTCACTTCTCAAAACGCTTGATAGCATGGATATTCCTTGTTCTGTAAATACATAAGGTAATTTGCGACGTCCACCATGTCCATTTTCATCATTCAAACTTGAAGTTCCAAAATGGAACTTCAAGTTTGAATATTCTTCAGCAGATAATTGAAAGCAAAAATCTTCCGGAAATCTTGCAATATTTTTTTTCATTGCTTTATTTAAATTTTTGGTTTCTACCTGATATAACACCGCTAAATCCGAGTCTAACATCACCTGTTTCCCGCGAACAACTTAAATCATTCCTTGAATTGACACGGCATCTGCCACAACAAACTGTGCTTCTTTTATTTCTTCATGCGGTTCTCTTCTATCTTCTTCCATCAAATCCCCCATTTATATTTCAATATCATTCATCCGCACTGTACCATTTTCTTTTACCAGTTCTTGCGTACGTACATAGTATTCCAATAACCGTAGTAAATAGATTGGAACCCTTCTGTTTCCATGCTCCCAGTCTGAGACTGTCATATATGGAATTTCAAAGTGTTCGCAGAACTGCCTTCTGTTCATACCTGTGCTTTTTCTTAATTCTAATAGCTTTTCTTTTAAATCTTCATTATTATCCACTTATTTTCCTCCATGCAATTTTCACGCAATGCATATATGCATATTATAATACTATCTAGGACTTACGTCAACGGTGTTGATTGTTGATTTTGCTGCCGGCTTTAAATTCGTCTTTCACAGCATCTTTTCCGCGCAAATGCCTATGAAGCTGATAGCAAATAACCTTGTTCTCTATATACCATTTATGCTCATTTGTCAAAGTAAACCTCGGCAAATAATATATTTTCACCGAGGTTTACTTCGTTGGTTTTCTTTATGATAATATTATAAACAAATAAACAGAACTCAAAATCTTAGTCGCATAACTTCTCCGCCTATTTATCATTTACCTGCAAAATGTTTAATTGTATCCTTCAAATCATCACTGAAGTCTTCCAAATCTTCAAGAACAATTGCCCCTTCATTCAACAATGCCATCATGATATAAAACTGATTAGATCTACTCATTTCACACTGTACACCACAATCCTTCTTATCTTCGAGGATTCGTTTCTCCAATGTCCAGAATTTATCTGATTCATTTTCTTCTCCACTCAGTATTTTTATATATTCCTTGTTCAATTTCTCCATGTAAGATTCCTGCCAGTCAGCAATCTTACTTCGGAACAATTTCCAATCTTTTTCAGAAAATCTGTTCATATCAGCCACAGCACCTCACAATCTTTTTACTGCATTTATCACAATAACCTTCAATCACAACACCAAACTTGTCCTTCCGAAGATTGTACCCCGGCTTAAAGGATGCATTACCACAATTTCCACAAAAGGCGTTATTCAGCCACATAGCTTTTGCCACCGGGATAAGAATTCCAAAGTCGGATAGCTTCAATATCCGTGGTTCCTTCACCCTTTTTTAATTCATCCATCTCCATTTCCTGACGAATAAATTTTTCTATCGTATATTCATCACAGCCATCATTTCTCTCCTGAATAGGTCCAGTTTCTAAAACCGCAGTTCTTTGCCGATGCGTATACTGGTTGTAGGGCTTCCTCTAGTGCATCTGTAAATTCAGCAAACTTTAATCCCTCGCGGTAAACTCTCCTTTTTATCTGATTACTGTTTAAATGCTCTTTTGCGCACTTTTCAAATTCATTATGTACTGCATCATATTTCCAAATCATTTCGTAGGATAGATACTCCAACTTTGCAAGCTGCGGAAAATAGGTATCCCAATCTGGTAAGTTGTTGCTCTTACTACTGTTTATACTTCTGGTTGTCGGATGTAAGTTCCAGAATTCATCATGTGCCACGTAGGACCACGGTACAAAGTGGTCAATGGAAATGTCTTTATCCGTCAATAGCTCATTGCCATATATCTCTGTAATTGGTTGCAATGTGAGTAATAGTTTCCAATATTTCTTGACTTTTTCAAGTTTACGCTCCTGGGGTGGATATAATTTATCTGCAATGCCGGGAACGCTTGGGTTACGCTTCTATAAATATAAAATCATGTTGTACTGAAGCCATCCTTTTATGATTTCTTGATTTTTATGTATATATGCAAGCCACTTATGCTCAATGCGGATAGTGGTCTGCATGCCATTCAATGCTTCAAAATAGTACATCAACCTGCGTTCTTGATTGATTTTAGCAATCAGCGCACTTTCTGATACATCCCATTCTTTCCCTTTGAGCAGATCCATAAATGGTGCTTGTAAACGATACGGAACATTTTTTGTTAGTATTCTCTTGCGCTTTATTACTTCTTTGTCGGTACAATTTTTTAAGTAGTTAATTATATTTTCTTTCTTTTCAGAAGATTTGAGCTGTGATATTTCCTGTAGGTAGTGAATTAGACTCTCCAGAGTATCCTTAGGGCCAAGGTTAAGATGATACTCTATTACCATATACCATGCATCGGCTATCATTTCATCAATTAACTCTTCATAGGTTATGTATTCTTTTCCGTCTAAGACCTTGGAAATAATTGCTTGGAACCAGAAAAATTTATAGCATTCGCTGGTATTGTCGAATAGACGGCTTAAATATTGTATTTCCAGGTCACTTGCATATGGTAATTTCATGGTAGGTCTCTACCTCCTTTATTCTCCAGTAACGCAGAAGATAGAAACCCCCGACAGACCCGTACGTGCCCAATTAAGGCATACGGTTCCTCGTACAATCTTCTGCAATACTATACTTTTCTTAATTGAACTGTGATTTTCGGTTTAGCTAGCGGATTAAACATCAACAGCTTGCCGAAACTCTCCCAGTTCATTTTCTTTTTGCCACCTCTTCGGTTCAATGTCCTGAACAGCGTACGTTCTACATAATGATAGAACCCATTCATTTTCTTGAAATTATGTGACAGTCCATAGTAGTTATAGTGCCCTCGTAGCCTCATGTTCAATTTCTTGATTAGTTCGCCTGTCGGAATGTGCATGTTTTGCCACAGCCATTTCTTGACTTTTGCTCTCTTAGCTTTCAGCTTTTTCTCGCTGGTGTGGTATTTCACGGTAAAATTTCCATCCCTTCCTTTTCCGCTGATTACGGTGAATCCCAGAAAGTCAAATGTTCCTGCATCGTTCCCCGCAAAGCGTCCGAACTTGATGATTTGGCTCTTGTCTTCCGACAGCTCCAGCCCGAATTTCGCCAGTCTTTCCTTTAACGCTACATAGAAGCTCCTTGCGTCCTCCTCATATTGAAAACAGCATACAAAATCATCCGCAAACCTCACCATTTCCGACATGCCCCGTGCCTGTTTCTTAACTCTCACTTCAAACCACATATCCAACACATAGTGCAAATATACATTCGCCATTACTGGTGAACACAGTGACCCTTGGGATACACCGCTGTCTGTTTCTATGAACTTTCCCGCTTCCATTATCCCTGCTTTGAGAAACCGTTTGATGTATCGCAGCAGGTTTTTGTCTGCTATTTCATGTTCCAGAAATTTCATCATCCACTCGTGGTCTACGTTCCCAAAGAAGTTTTTAATGTCCGCATCCACCACCCAGCTTGTTTTCCCCATTAGGATTCCATCAAGGTATTTGATTGCCATGTGGCAGTCCCTTGCCTCCCTGAAACCATAGGAGAAATCATAAAACTTAGGTTCATAAATAGTGTTTAGCAGCTCGGCTATGACACCCTGCACAAGTCTGTCCTCGTATGCCGGTATACCCAGCGGGCGCATTTCATTTCTGCCCTCTTTTTCGATATATGTTCTTCTTACCGGCTGTGGTCTGTAGCTAAAGGTCTTCATCCGTGCAAGCAGGTTGTCTAGGTTTTCTTCCAGATTTTCTTCGTATATCGTTTTCGTTACTTTGTCGATTCCGCTCGCTTTGCCTGTCTTCTGTTTCTCGTGTACTTCCTTCAACGTTGTTTTGTTGATAAGGTGCATCAGCGTTTGCAGTTTTCTGTCTGGATATTGGTCTACAAGGTGCAATATCCTGTCCATTCCCGTTAACATTATTCTCTCTCGCCTCCAGTGCGTTGCCTCAAGTGCAACGATAATGTTTCCATAAACAGTACGATTCGTACGGCAGCCCCTTCCCTCCACGTATTTATTGATACGCTTCCTTGGTACTATGGGCTGCTAAGACTGCCTATATGCCTTCGGGCTTCCTCTGGTTTCATCCATTGTTACGCCCTACTCGCTGTTCCCTGAGAACATATAGGCTCTCGCTGGTATCCCTGATGTAACTGTGTCAATCTCGCCCTGCTCTCAGACCCCGACAAGACCTCGCACATCTCACCCTTAACGATGTGTTTGTGTTGCCTGCTACCTAATGAAGGGTATCGGCTCTTGTTTATCGTGTTTACGAGGCTCTATCACACGGCTCGCTTGCTCTCCGTCCTACGCTTAAACCTAACGTTACCGCTTCGGCTCCAAGGAACTGGATAATGGCGGTTGGCTAGACCTTACCATGCTGGATTCCCACCAGCTATACATCAGAAACCGAACAGTCGCTAGCATAATTTCACCTCATGTAAATTTAATTATTTGAAATGTGTTTTAACATGAGTAAAAACCACTGATTATCCAACGGCTTACAAATTACTCACTATCAAAAATTGTATTCAACGTCTCTCCCATTTTCGTAATCATAGGCACTACTAACGCATTACCCATACAAAAATATCTGGATTTTTCTGGCATCCCCATTCCAGTCCAATTATCCTCAAATCCTTGTATTCTTTCTGCTTCAATTGGAGTTAATAATCTTAATCTTCCATTTTGAGGATCCTTAATTACATGTGTACTTCTATTCAGACTTGATTCTGAAGTAAGCATCGTGCGTGCCGGCATTTCGATATTATCTGGAAAAGCAATTGGTCCTTCACTGAATATATATTCGTGTCCTGTTTTGCTTGTTCGCTTTACTTTTTTTGCTCCTTTCAAATACTCCCATTTATTTAGATTTTCATTCAAAAAATACTTCTCGTCTACATCTTTCTCAAGCAATTGTTTCAAGGAAATTGCCCTTTCAATTATTGGCACCGTCTTCACTGTATAAATTCTGCCTTTATTCATATAACCGGAATTTTCAAACGCAAACTCAAATTTTTCTGAGACACTATGAATGTCTTTATACTCAACAATTCCTTCGTTTACAACGGCAATGGCTTCTATCGGAAATGTCTTCGCAAAAAAACCATATTCTCCTATTACTTTAATTGCAGAAATATTTTTCATAGACATTCCATATTTCGTATTATTTTTATATGCAAAAATAAATGTTCTTCTTCTTCTTTGACTCGCACCATATTCTGCTGCATTGATTACACGCCACTCCACAGAATAGCCAAGATTAGCAAAGCAAGATAGAATCACACCAAAATCCCTTCCTCTTTGTGATGCAGGAGACTTCAATAGTCTATCAACATTTTCCAACAATACAAATGGTGCCTTCTTTTTCTGAAGAATATCCTCTATTTGCCACCACAACACACCCTTTTTTCCTTCCAGACCAGTCGCCCCTGGAAGTGGCCTTGCAACCGAATAGTCTTGACATGGAAATCCACCAACTAATAAATTATGTTTTGGAATCCTTTTCTTGTTAACTACTCCAATATCAATTCCTGTATTTTCGTCTATATCTCCCCAATGTGACACATAGCATTCGTGAGCCCATTGATTTTTTTTACCAGGCTCCCATTGCGAAAACCAAACTGTTTTCCATTCTTTAGATGCTCGTTCTAGCCCCAAACGAAATCCACCAACGCCAGCAAATAATTCGCATACTGTCTTTTCCATATCATAACTCCTTCTTATCCGTTGCTCCCATTATAGCTTGTCCAAAGATTAACATATAGTTCCTATAGTATTTCATTTTCATTTAAATTCTCCACTATATATGAACCTTTAATCCATACATATTGGCGATACATCTTTATTCCATTAACTTCTTCTGTTTTAACACTTGCATCTTGACCACTTCCTCTAACAAAAACAATATGGTCTTTAGATTTTGGAAAATTCAAGCTAGTTTTGAAAGTTTGGGTCTTCTTATTAATTACTGGCTTTCCATCCTTCCCTATTACAAAAGATTCTTTCAGTTGTTTTTTTAAAATAAGATTTCGTAATTCATTCCAAACACAATTTACTTCCTTCTGTATAAACTCATCGCTAAAAGCAAAACGCTTAAACCCAATAAATCTATTATCACACAAAGGAGCATCTATGGATGGTTCTTCAAATATCATGCATAATATCTGATGATTAGCAAAGTAGTCATAAATATTAGAATCTTCAAATACAGTATTTTCATCTGTCCATTCATCAAAATCAATTGCAATCAATTTTATGTCTTCTGTACGATTTCCATTAGTAGTAACAGTAATTGTTTTTCCAACAATACCAAATTTACTGAATAATTCAATCTGACTCAGTTTCTTTGATTGTCCCCCAAACATCTTAACGATAATCGCTTCATTAATAGACTTCGACACTTTTTTAATATCCTTAACAGTAATTTCATACTGTGTGATTAACTTTTCAACTGTTTTATAAGCATCTTGCACCGTAATATTATGACATTGGTTGTCAATATCTTTATAGCTGCTATAGCGCCCCGGTAGTTGCTCTAACTTATCTCCAAAGTGATTCTGAACAATATCTGTAACCACTTGTCTTTTCAGTCGAAATCTTGGTGAATTAGGCCATTTAGGAGCTGTATCTATGTAAACTAATTTATCTCTTAATTCGGACGAAAGACGCGGATATTGCTCCTCTGGAATATCATATTTTTTTTGAATTTCAACTAGAAAATCTTTTACCATTTCCCAATCGCTTTTTAATCTTGCTTCATCCTCTAAATTAAACTCATGAAACTCGTATCCGCGAATGTAGAAATCCGCATATTTTGCTGCCGAAACCGTCTTACTAGAAGCATAATGATAATAAACTAAAAGCATATGCTTTAGTTTATGCCAAAATATTGACGACTCAAAATGTTCAAAAACAATTTTATCTGGTGATACTCCCGTTATGGATATTGGCTCCTTTGCTTCATATCCGTTTGAATCTTTCTTTGACAATCTGATTCCAGTTGTTTTTAATTCTATATCAAGTCCATCAACATCCAAGTCCGGTCTTTGCTTATTATCTGCTGGAAACCCCAATACAGACTGCTCAACAACATCTCCTGCAATCCCTGTTATTTTGGGATAAATCAGCGCCTTGTCAAACACATGATTAATATCCACTTCTCCAAGAGTCTTATTTAATGCACTATCCAATATCTTTTCCAAGTCTTCTCTATGAAAAAAATGCCCTTTCATTGCAAATTACCTCCCGTACTTAATAATGCCAAAAATAATAATTCTCTTATAAATTGTAGCTTTCGATACCGAAACTCCACTTGCACGAGCTTTCAGAACCATCTACACTGAGACAGAGCCCGTTCGCATTTCTGCTGTAAGTATTTTATCAGAAGCCCAATATCCATATCAAGGATGCTTTGCACCATTACGCGGCAAGTCCTTGACATATATTTTACTCTGATATTGGGTAATTAAGCAAAAATTAAGGATAATTCTGCGCCGGCGCTATTTTCATCACGGTGGTCTCTTCTACCGTGAGACTGGCTCAAACTCATCGTGATGTGTTTGTTGCAAAACTAAAATCCATAATGTTGCAGACCTAAAATGTAGGTAATTGCAGAATGGTGGAGGCAGCATATTTGCATTTTAAATATGCTGGAAACGCCATTTCACTGGGGTTTGGGGGTGTAGCCCCCAAGGATGCTTTGCAACAACCTACATACATCAGCTTTTGCAACAACCTACATTTTTCCTTTGCAAAAAACATCGTGATGGTTCTTGAGGTTCGGTATATACATAATATCCGCTTTGCTTTTGTGAACATTTGTTCTTGTTTTTTCATTTTATCATCTTTTTTTAACTTCGTAAAGAGCAAATTTTTTACTCTTTACAAAAATAAAAGATAAAAATCAAATTCAAAAATTATCTATTTGAATTTGATTTTTTATTTGCAAATTTAGCATTTTTATATGTAAGTTTTCCTCAAATCATTTCTTTTTCTCCTTTTAATAAGAGACAAAACTGTTTATATTTCATATTCAATTGATAATATCTTTTTAGGTTTTCCTGTGATTCTTCTTTCTCGATTAATAAATTTATTTCATTCATTGTTTCTTCAATTATTGACAATTTCCACCAAACATCAGTCAATCGATTTTCAAAGTTAAAGATTTTATGCATATATATCCCAACATTATTTTTTGCTATTATTAATCCATTTTCATTCCTACAAAGACATTCATCAAATTCTTCCGATGCTGGATCCGAAAATCCTTTCTCTCCATTATTTATTGCATCAATATTGTCCAAGGGCCATTGATTCCATTTATTTCGATTACATATTCTACATGAATAAACCAAATTTTCATAAGATATTGGCAATTCCGTATTATTATGTTTCTTAGCCACATCAACAGGTATTAAATGGTCTTTCTGATATGGGCATGAAATAATATTAAAATCTTTGCCACAATACCCACACATATTATGAAAGTCTTCCTTCAAGATAGAAGAATATTTTTGTATATCAGTCTGTTTTTTATATTTTTTACGTCTTCTTATTATTTTATCACCGTGTACTCTATACATTATGTTTCCCCTTATTATTTATTGATTCTCTAAATTCATTTAGAGCATCAAGTATATTGTCCAGAACATCTTGTGTATTATTTTTCAAAAGTATTGCAGGAAGTTCATCTACATACTGAAATCCTTTTAATATATGATATAATATAATGAATTTTTCCTCTTCTTCTGCGGAAATATTTTTTTCCTTTTTCTTGCTTAATAAAATATTATATTCTTCAATACAAAATTCTAATCTTTTTCTAAAACATTCAATACTATTTTTAATTTTGCTAATAAAAGCAGTAAATTCTTCTGAGTCATCCTCTTCTGCAAAAATACTTTTATCTTGTACAAATATTTTTTGAACTAACTTTTCATTTATACCTTGCTCAATATAATTAGTTAGTAAAAAGCATGTAAAGTCTGGTAAAACGGCATTTATCTCTCTAATAACTCTTGTACCATAAAGTTTTGACTCAAGTTTCATTAAATCGTAATCCACCATTAAACATTCTATCTTTTTGTCAATAATATAGTTCATTAGCTCATTAACATTTGAAACGTCATCAATATCTTCTAAAGGTATTAATTCGATATCATACTTTTTCAAACTTCTTTGTGCACTTTTTAAAACATCATATTCATCATCTAAATAGCCAACTCTCAACATTAACTTTCCCTTCCTTTAAAAAACAGATTAATAAAGAAACCCTTATCTGATATTTTATTCTTAGCCAAATCAATATATCCATCATAGCTTTGGATAATATTATTTACTATCCATAGTCCCATTCCTGTTCCTACAACTTCATTATTTGCATTTCTTCTATCCGTAACTCCATGTTTTAATATTTTATCAGGATTACTCTTATACGCCTTGGACAGTCCTGGTCCGTTATCAAAATATTTTATGAAAAAGTAACCTTCTTCATCTTTTCCAATTTCGATTTTAATTTCCGGATTTTCCGTCCCGAAATTCTTAAATTGGGTACTACTATTCGTTATAAGATTACTAATAATAGTTTCAAAATCTAATGGGAAACAGCGAATGTTAATTTCAACCATCTCCAAATAATTATAACTAATTTTTTTGTTTTGAACATTTTCCCAATTATTAATTGATTTTGAAATTATTTCACCAACACTGGCTCTTTTTCGATTCCTTTTATCTAATTCAACGGAGTCTAATGTTACCTTAAACCATGAATTAAAATTATTTTTCAAAGTTCTTAGTTTAATTAGTTCTTCCATAGCATCTTCTATATTATTATCTTCAGCTAAGCATGCATATGCTTCTTTAATTCCAACGTTCAATTTAGTTGTCAAAGCCTTTATTTCATGAATATAAGTATTTACAACTATACCTGTTGTTGCCAAGGTTCTAAGTAATCCCATTTCCTCCTGCAGCTCATTAATCTGTTCTTCTTGATAATCTATTGCCTTTTTAAAATTTTCATATTTCTGTCTTTCTTCTTGGTCTTCATTCCTATTATTTGCATTATTTGAATTACTATTCCCGTGTTCATTAAATTTATCTAGTTCTTTTTTTGCGATAGAAAGTGCTTGTTCACCTCGAGCATTTTTCTTATACAAAACATCTAACTTTCGTATTACATACTGCCTATCTTCCTCGAGAACTTCTAATATGTTTTTAATTAACTCCCTAAACAACTGAAACTCTTTTGTTTCAACTATTCCTTCTCTACTTGATTTGTCTGGCAAATTTTTATTTAAGCGCGAAATATGAATTTGACCACATACTTGATTTGCTTGAACTCTCCAATTTCCAGTAGAGTGAGATATTGCAGCAGGTGATTCAGCTTTTCGAGTCGACAAGTCCAACCAATCGTAACCTGTAGTTCCAACTATTCCATAAGGTCTGACTAAAAAATCATCTCTATAAATTTTAACTCCACTAATCTCTTTAAAATTTGTTCTTTTTGACAAAAATTCTTTATAGTAGTATTTATCCTGGTTTCCAGATTGCATCGTTAATTTATAAAAATAAATATCACCAGATAAATTACCTAATTCTACGCTGCTTTCTATTCCTGGCAATAACTCTTCAATCGTGTTACTTATAATTTTAGGAAATCCATTAAAGTACTTTATATCATCCGAAGAAAATTCTGCTTTTTTCATTATTTTGTCAAACATACTACCAAAGTAAAACTCATTTCTGAACAACTTGATAGTGCAAATTCCTTTATTGTTCAATTCAAAATGTATCTTATAATCATATTCATTAAGTAGATTAGATTCAATTTTAGCTTCTTTATTTTTTGTTTCTTCTTGATAGAAAAACAGCGAAAACAAGCTCTGTTCCGTGGGTGGAAGTAATTTTTGAAGACTCAATTTAACTTTATTTATTAATCCTTCATTCCACTCATCTCTTAAATCATCTAATACAAAACAAGTTCCTGTAGAGTTAAAATGCCTTTTTAATTTTTTAAGTACACTCATATTTCTAATAGTATTAACATAATCAGGAATATTTGTATTAATATTATTTAATTCAGCATATGTATCCGTAATCATACTGGCAACTTCAAATGCTTCCCAATTTACAATCCATTCAAATTGAGATTTTTCACTTATTGTTAACATTTTGCATTTTTCAGAAATACGATCTAGTGCAAATCTTCCAATACCCTTTTCACCAGTATTAACTCGACCTTTTTTAGTATATGTCTCATCTTTTTTCGATGAATTTCCAATCGTCATCCAATTATTTATTAATGTTTTTTGATTCATACCACACCCATTGTCAATTATATATAGGCGCTTTGTACTCTCCTCGTAATAAATAACACATATTTTTGCATCAGCATCATAAGTATTTTTTATAAGCTCAATTAGTGCGCCTTCTAGGTTCGAAACATTTTCTCGACCTATTAACCGTGCCGTTTTTGCGCTAACATTAAATGGTATTTTTGACATGAGCACTCCTCCCATATATTTTTTAGCTAAATTTATAGTTCATGATGTCCTTGGAAGTAATTCTCAAGGAATTTCCACTAATATGAATTCCGACCATATTAACGTACTCCATAAACTCATCACTCTCCAAAATACTAGTTGCCGCTTCCAATGTCATATCATTTGTCTTTGCTACAATATACATTCCACCATACGGAATACATTCTTTGTTCAAACTAAAAACGTTGACTTTTTCAGTAATTACAGTTGATACTAAAAGTTTTTTCCTATCTAATCCAACTAGTGCCTGTGATCTGCCATATTCAAACCATTTTGCATTTTCATCCTTTTTTCGTTTTTCTAATTTTTCTCTTTTTCTATTTAAATATATGACTGTTTTCGGAAATTTCACTTCAAATTCAGCATTTGAAAACTTTTTCAAATTACCATTATCATAATAATAAGGAAAAATAATCAATTCTTTTTTTTTATATTTAAGTGACCTTGGTGTAGCCGTTTCTCGTATTATTTCTCGCTCGATTTGATAGCCCTCACAAATAATATATTCATCCTCTTCATTCCACTTTTTAATCACATAAGCCTCATTTAATAATGTTGCAACAACATGTGAAACTTGAAAATAATCTCCAAACTTTTTTTCCCCAAAGTTTGGATTATTTGTAAAGAACCATTTCTCCTTCAACTTATTAATATCAATATTTATAGAAATATTGTTAGCTATATCATTATATTTTAATTGTTCTTTTGCTCTGTTTTTTTCTAGTACCATTATTGCTGACTTCACTAATGCGTTATCAAAAATCTTTTCCTCTGTATAATCAATAACATTGGTAACATAATTCTGCATCATATTTCTCAAATCTTCTCCAAAAACAGTCTTAAAAATACTACTTGGTATTAAATACGCCATCTTTCCATTTTTTTGAAGACTCAATATGCTTTTTTCAATAAATGCATAGCAATAATCAAACTTTCCTTCTTTACAAGTTATAAAGTTCTCCTTTACAAACAACCTATCCGTTTCCTCCATATCACTATATGTAAGGTACGGAGGATTCCCAACTATATAGTCAAAATTCAAATTATTTTTCCATTTCAAGTAATCTAAGTTAAAGATTTTCCATTTAACATCTAGTATTCCTTCTAATGCGGATGCTTGTCTTAAGTTTTTAAGACATTTTCTATAATATTTTTTTTCTATCTCAATTCCATAAATATCATGTTCTAATCCATACTTTATTACAATATCTGAAAGTCCATTTTTTCTACAATCAAAAATATATCGACGAATTATACTAATAAGTATTTTTCCATCACCACAAGAATTTTCCAATACTTTTTTCCCATATAATTGTTTAGTATATCCAACATTATCTAACAATTTTTCCACATAATCTTTTGGCGTGAACACTTGACATTTCTTGTTCATATTTATATTCATTCCTTTCGCTTCGCTCAAGGCACAAAACGGCATGAAAAGCAAGTTGTGCTTAAGCATTTTTTCTTTATAATAGTCCATAGGGATACTCGGTACACTACAAATCACGGGGAGGTGAGTGGGCTGT
>JAVBLX010000037.1:0-35741 GCA_031553075.1 Acetivibrio sp. | reverse complement strand
TATTATCCCCAAGAGGTTCCCAGGTTTCTCCTTTATCTTCCGTAAATGCTATGCTTTCACAATGCACTTCAATGTGTGTACGTTCACATATTTCCTCTAATTCCTGATTCTCACCTACCCTGCATACCCCTCTGGATACATGCCCATGCTGAGTCACCGTATTTTTAAGCTGATAACCCACCATAGCATATTGATATGTTTCACCATCCTTATGAGCAGAAAGATAATCAAAAATTAGTTGAAACGCTTTTTGACCATAAAAATCATCTGCATTAATAACAGCAAAAGGTCCATCAATGACATCTCTACAGCAAAAAACGGCATGGGCAGTTCCCCAAGGCTTAACTCTTTTGGCCGGGACTAAATATCCGTCTGGCAAATCATCTATTTCCTGATAAACATAGGCTACTTCCATATATTTGGCAATCCGTTCTCCCAAAACTTTTTTAAATTCAAGCTCAAATTCTCTTTTAATAATAAAAACAACCTTCTCGAAGCCAGCCTTTTTTGCATCATAGATTGAAAAATCGATTAACAGATGCCCTTTCTCATCCATTGGATCCATTTGCTTTAATCCACCATAACGGCTCCCCATACCTGCTGCCATAATCACCAATACCGGTTTGTTCATATTTATCCTCATTTCTGCGCTGCTTTTTTGCGCATATCAAGTTTGTGATTGCAGCGCAGACACAAACTTGCGGTGAAAGTGTTTTTCTTTCACTTTTAGCTTCCATCTGTTCGCGACTGCGCCGTATAAATTTTAATCTCTGTAACCGTTTGGATTATTCTTCTGCCAGTGCCAAACATCCCGACACATTTCTTCCAAACCTTTTTCGGCCGTCCATCCTAAAATATCTCTGGCCTTGCTTGGGTCAGCATAACAAACCGGCTGATCACCCGGACGCCGATCCACAATCTGGTATGGTACCTTTACCTGGTTTATTTCCTCAAAAGTATGCACCATTTGTAATACGCTGGTTCCCATTCCCGTTCCCAGATTAAAAATATTAATACCCTTGTATTGATTCATATAATCAATTGCCATAACATGTCCCTTTGCCAGATCCACTACATGGATATAATCCCTCACCCCGGTTCCGTCCGGTGTTTCATAATCATTTCCATAAATCGACAGCTTCTCCCGCTTTCCAATCGCCGTTTGAGAAATATAGGGAAGGAGATTGTTGGGAATGTCTGACGGATCTTCACCCAGCATTCCTGATTCATGGGCCCCAATCGGATTAAAATAGCGAAGCAATATAACCGACCAATTTTTATCGGCAGCGTACGCATCTTTTAGTATCTGTTCACACATATACTTTGTCCACCCATACGGATTGGTGCATCCCAGGACGGCATCCTCTGTTAGTGGAATGGAATTCTCTGGATGATAGACGGTTGCCGAAGAAGAAAAGATAAGCTTACTTTTCCCAAAGCGTTTCATGACTTTACATAAGGTAAGTGTGGAATTAATATTGTTGTCATAATATTCAATGGGCTTTTCAACTGATTCTCCCACTGCCTTTAGTCCTTCAAAATGGATGACCGCTTCTATCTCGTGTGTCTCAAAAATACTATTTAATGTTTTTTCATCCCTGATATCCGCTTCATAAAAAATAATTTTTTTCCCCGTTATGAGCTCAACCCTCTTCAGGGCTTCTTTACTGCTGTTTGATAAATTATCCACAACAATCACATCGTAGTTTTTTTGCAAAAGCTCCACACAAGTATGACTTCCGATATATCCTGCTCCACCTGTTACTAATATTTTCAACCAGATAACCTCCTTTATTCCGTTCATTTTTTCTCATTCCAGCGCTGTTTTTTGCGCATCTTCAAATTTGTGGCGGCAGCGCCCTCACAAACTTGAAGATTGAAAGAATTACTTTTAGCTTTCCTATATAGAAAAGGGTTGCTGCAATAAATTGCCCGCAACCCTGAATCTTATTGCTCTTTTTTGTTGTAGGCGTAAAGCAATCCCAGCATCCCCATTAGTCCAATCAGCATCAAGCCCAGCTCTCGATATCCTACTGTTCTTTGTCCATATATGATTAGTCCGATGCACACTATAAATATAATAAGTGCAATAACGCCCGAAACCCATTTCTTCATAATGCTTCTCCTGTCTGCTCTATCCTTTCAAACCACCAAGGCTCATCCCCTGAGTCAGCTTCTTCTGTACCAGAATGTATAAAATCAGTGTTGGCAGCATAACAATTACAAGTCCGGCATACAGTCGGCCATAGTTGGCTGCTGCCTTTTGTGCCTGCATAAGCTGCATCAAACCAACCGGAAGAGTCTTTGTACTTCGAGTCAATAAGGTCAGCGATATAATATATTCATTCCAGAAAGATAGGAAATTAAACAAAATGACTGTAATAATGCTTGGCCTTGCCATTGGCATCATGATGGAGATCATTGTCCTGAAATATCCACATCCATCCACAAAAGCCGCTTCTTCATAATCCTTGGGAATGGTTACAAAATATCCTGACAACAGATAAATGGTAAACGGCAATGCCGTTGCAGCATACACAAGTGCCAGTACAAAAATATTATTTAGGAATATTCCACTGCCAAACCATTGATTCAAAAATCGATCCGCATCTACAAACATTAAGAAAATCGGTACCACAATGTAGTTTACATTAATAAACAAGCCTGCCATAAACATAATGTTGCAAAGTCTGCTTCCCCAAAATTTATATCGAGCAAGCACATAAGATGCTGGCAATGCAATGACAAGAAGCAATAAAAGCGCCATGGAAGTAACCAGTATAGAACTGAGGAAATAATCACCCATTTTGGCCTTTTCAAATGCATCCACAAAATTCTGGAAATAGATTCCTTTTGGAAGCGTCCATGGATTTCCATAAAATTCTGAATTTTCCTTTATGGATGCCAAAAACACCCAGCCCACCGGAATCACAATTGCAACTGCTAATGCAATCAACATAATATAAATTAGTAATTTACTGAATCGATTGCCCTTTATCCGTCCTTTCACCCTTTCACCTCCCTAAAATTCCAGAACTTCACGTTTGGTTGCCAGGTTAACAAGGGCCGATATACCAAAGGAAAACAGGAATACTACCACTCCAATGGCCATACCGTATCCATACGAAGAATTTGTATACGCCTGACCATACATATAGCTTAAGAATACTTCTGTTGCCCCATCCGGTCCACCATTCGTCATGGATTTTACAAACAGGAAGCTTAAGTTAATGGAACTGATAATGAAAAATGTTAAAGTAGTTCTCACATTTGTCCAAATCAAAGGTAAGGTAATACTGAAAAACTGCTTCCGTTTACCAGCCCCTTCCAAATCCGCTGACTCATATAAGCTTTCCGGTACACTGGCCATGCTCGCCATATACATCACCATGTAATACCCGATTGCCTGCCATATCATAGCAATTGCAATACTATAAATGACAATCTGCTGATTACCAAGCCAGAGAATGGGGGTAGCATCTTTATCCCTGAAAAGGTTGGAAATACTATTTAACAACCCATTGTTCGGATCATATATCGCCGAAAAGATAGCTGAAATAACCACCACCGACAAGATATTGGGTATATAAAATATGACACGGTAAAGGTTCTGACCAATTATCTTTTCCCGGGACAAAATAGCCGCAAAGGCAAGTGCAAATACCATGGTCACAATGGTTACTAATACAATTAACAAAATACTATTCTGAAATGCCCGGACAAATTTTTCATCCTGTGCTAATATCTTAAAATTCTGTAATCCAACGAACGTTTTATTGTTGGAAAATCCTCCCCACTTATAAAGTGACATCTTAAACACATTGATAGTAGGAATTATCATAAAAATAATGAATAATATGACTGCTGGAAATACGCACACAGCGATAAATGTATTTCTTCCCTTTCTACGATTCACAAAGCCTACCCCCTGAATTGTTTACTGTATCAAATAAGCGGTTCTCAACTTATCACTTGTATCTTCAACATCCTTCTGCCAATTCTGTACCGTCTTATCCCCACTCATAATACTGTTTACTGCATCAAATAAGGAGGCTTTCATGGTAACACCTTCTACTGGTGCCGTTGCGGCAAAACCGCCCATAACTGCTACGGCTGCATCGTTATCATAAATCTGATAGAATAACTTATTATCACCCTGTAATTTATCGCTCATTCCACTAATTGGCTGGATCGCTCCTGCCTTTGCAAAAATATCAGCTGCCTTATCTGAGTACATAAATGCCACAAATTCTTTTGCCAATTCCTGGTTTTTACCCTGTGCCGGAATCCACATTTGCTCAAAGAATGTAAAGGAAGATGGTTTCTCGCTTGCTGCGACAGCCGGAACTACTCCGAAGCCCCACTCAAATCCATCCGCTTTTGGAGCATCCGCCATTTCACCTGGAAGCCAGGTTCCGTTTGGACAAAAGATTGCCTTATTATCCAGAATCAACTGCTGGTTTTTGGTAAAATTATCATCGTTTGCATTGGCAACGGTAGTCACCTCTGTATACTCAGCCAATTTTCCCACAAGTTCAAGTACTGCCGCAGCTTCCGGTGTTTCCCAGACACCATCGGTATAGGTCATTGCACTGTTATAGAAATCCATACCGCCTGATGATTCCAATAACGCAAACAGAAATGCATCAAAATATCCAGCGGTAGGATAAGTAAACAACGCAATCCCTTCTGCTTTCGCCTTATCTCCCAGAACCCACATTTCATCCCAGGTTTTAGGTACTTCCCAGCCTTTTTCTTTCAATAAGCTGGCATTGTAAAATAATCCACAAGGGCTATAGAACATTGGCGCATAATAAGTTTCACCATCATTATACGGATTTGTTCCTAATGTATCCAGAAATCCCGGAAGTATTTTTTCTCCTACGGTAATGCTTTCACCTGGAACCTGCATATTCAGTACATCAGTCAAAGGAGTCAGACCTTTTTCTTTCGTCAAAGTTTCCGTAAGACCGGCTTCCCGTCCGGTTGCGCAATGAACCACATCTGGATAATCTCCCGCCTTCATTGCAGGGGAAATGACATCTTCAATCTTTTTGTCAATGGTAAGCTCTACGGTTACACCTTCATGAGTTTCCTCAAAAGCTTTGGCAACCTCGGTCCACATCTCGGCACCATATCCACCTTCAAATGCAGCAACCTTTAATACCTGATTCTTGCTCTCTGCCCCGTTTTCTGCCTTGTTGGTTCCCCCACAACCTGTTATTGCAGCGGCAATTACTGACACACTTAATAATAAACTAACAAACTTTCTTTTCATATTACTACCTCCCTTTTTTAAATAAACCATATATCTTCAAAGCCATATAAGTTACCATATCGGTTATTATATTGCTTTAAATACTGAACCATTTGATTTCATTGGCATCCAAATCCAATGAAAAACCCGTGCCGTCTCCCTGGTAGACCACCGTACTTTGTGGCTCATATGTATTATTGACCACACAGTACTTTTTGCTTTCCACATAGGCATGAACTTCTACGTTGACATTTGAACTGAACCATTTATAGATTCCTTCTTCATCATGAGCCGCCCATAAAATTGCCCGGTATAGGATTCGACTGTTCTCAAAGCTGTAAGGCAGTCCACTGATATATACACCCCGCCCGTCCCCAAAATCATTGACTGCCAGCTGAACCTCCTGATCTGTCTGCTTTAAAATAGTAGTTCCTTCCAATGCATATACATTTTTCTTTCCTTCTCCAAAATCGATCTCTTCCTGGCAGTCGTCCAGAATAAAATGGCTGTGTTCTTCCCAATTGTACTTGTCCACATTGAGTGTAAAGCCACGTTCCATCTCCACACCCAGCACATTTGCCAACTGAAAATATCTTCCCTGCCACTGACAGGAGGTCGGCTCCCCAACTCCGATAAAACCGCCGCCACGATAGACAAAATCACGAATCACGGATACCATTTCCGGATCCTTCCAGTTTTCACCACCACCGTATGCCGTATCGGCATCTCCGATATTTAAAACAACATCAACATCAGATAAAATCCGGGGATCCTTTCTGACATCATCAAAGCTAATAAATTTCACATCAAATGGAGCTCCGCTTAATGCCTCAATAATACCGGCATAAGAATAGTTTTGTTTATAATAAATCGCATGATGTACCATATGGTTTCCCCATGCCCGCATCTTTCCCCAGCAATTTAGTACTGCCACTTTTTTGATACAATAGGGAATGCTGCCGTTTATATTGTTATATAAAACCCGGAATTCCTCGCAAACATCTTCAACATAATCAATAAATTCCGGAAAACGTAATGCCAGCTTCAGGTATCCGCCATATCCAATTCGGTCAATGGGCTTACGTAAAATTGCCCGTCTTGCCGTCACCCAATTTACCTTTGCTTCTTTCACCGGATCTCCACCCTCATAAAAAGTGTCCGGAAAAAAATATGGTAAAAAGCGTCCTTCCGTGTAATTTACTCCTTCTATATCACTAATCAGACGGAGTGTAGCACCATTTCCTACACTTCCTACAACGGCATCAAGGCCAATGGACTGAAACTCCTCCATAAATGGTTCAACCCCAATCCAATGATCCCCCAGAAACATCATGGCTTCTTTTCCATATTCATGGGTAATATCCACCATTTCTTTTGCCAGCTTTGCAACCTCTCTTCGCTGAAATTTCTGGAAATCCAAAAATTCCTTGGAAGGAACCCTGTAGGTATTATTCATATATCCCTGATCAATTATGTATTCAGGCCGGAATGGATAGCCAACCTCTTTTTCAAACTGCTCCAGTATATATGGACTTACAGAAGCAGAATAACCGTACCAGTCCACATATTTCTCTCTTGCCAGCTCATCAAAGATAAGGGTAAACTGATGAAAAAAAGTGGTATACCTTATGACATTTACATATGCGTTTTCTTCCAGATATTTTCTGAGACGTTTCATCGAATATGCTCTGGTCTTGGGCTGTCTGACATCAAATGTAATCTGTTTTTCAGCGTCTTTCCAATCATTGGTAATGGCATTATACATATGAACTGGATCCCACATAATATAGGCAAGAAAACTCACGGTATACTCGTGATATGGAACTGCCTTCTTTATGATTACATCACCTGACTCCTCATGGTATGACCATTCCTCGGACAGAACCACCTCACCTGTTGTCCTGTCCATAACCTCCCACCATCTGGAAATGTCATCTCTGGTATTAACCATTAGCATTTCAGGAAACAAGGAATCCATCAAATGTATGTGTAATGTTTCTGAAACCGCACAACGAAATGGACTCATAATATACATCTGTTGTATCTCATCCGGATTTTCCTTTGCCCATGCGTTATCTTTTCGAGTTGTATAATAAGTGGAGTAAACCTTTGCTCCGACATCAATTAATTCCTTAGGATAATCTGTTCCATCACAGTCACGAATCGCATCTGCCCCCCATCGTTTTATTAATTCCAGGGTTTCTGGTATCACATCCGTATCAGTAGGAATGGTTACCCTTCCCTTTTGTTCACCTTTATTCATAATCTTGCCCCTTTCCTCAAGTTCTCTTACTTTTGCTGTATTATTCTTTGTGCATTTTATCTGACAGTCACAAAACCGACCTTGCTTTTTTGTATCTTTTAGCTACTTTACAGGTTTCAGTATAAATTTTTTCAGCAACTAATACTACTTATATATTGCCACAAATGTTATATATCTTGCTTTTTAAAAAAACAATAGTATAATAAAAAACAAATAGAAACCTTAAGCAAACAATCCACTGGAGGTCTTGATTATGGCACATACTCTATATTCTTTTATTGATGAACTTCAAAAAAAGCAATCAGCAGAACGACTTTTATATGTATCCTCTGCAACTTACAATAACGATTGGATGAGCCTTTTTCATAGCCATAGCTTCAGTGAACTTTTTTATGTTCTGGATGGTGAAGGCACTTTTTGTTCCGAAGAGGAACGAATTCCACTAAAACCAGATTCCTTGATTATTATCAACCCAAATATCCGGCATACCGAGACCTCTTCTGCGGAAAAGCCCCTAACCTATATTGTCCTGGGGATTGACAACCTCCAATTCAACTTCCACTGGGAAGATGAGTCAAGTACCTTTCGTGTATTTGATATGAAGGCCTATAAGCATTTGCTTTTGCCTACCCTTCATGCCATGCTGGATGAGTTGCGCCATAAAAATGATTTTTATGAACAAATCTGTCAAAATTATCTTTCCGTCTTATTGCTAAAAATCATTCGAATCACCAAAGTTTCCTTTGATTTATTTTCTCATGAGAACCTTCCTGGAGAGTGTCAGTTTGTTAAGGACTATTTAGATTCTCATTATCAACAGGAAATTACGCTGGCAACACTTGCCGAACTGACACACCTGAATAAATATTACTTATCTCATATGTTTTCCCAAGCCTATGGAATTTCACCCATTAATTATCTGTTAGAACGCAGGCTTTTACAATGCAAAAACATGCTGCGTACCTCTGATTACAGTATTACAGAAATTGCACAGCTGACAGGCTTCTCTTCATCAAACTATTTTACGCAATACTTTAAGAAGCATACCGGTATGACACCCCGTAAGTACAAATTGAAATACTTAAACAGGAAGGAAAACACTACACAACCGGTTTAGTTTAATAGTAAAATCAGCTATTGGCAATAAAAAAAGTCCGATTAAAATCGAACTTTTTTTATTAAACTTTTTAATACTACTTCTTCCGCTCCAATCCAGTACCCATTCCAATCTTACCTTGAACGTCTGGGCTGTCCAGTGTAGAAAGCTGACCTTAATGATGCAACTGGCGGAACTCCAACGGTGTATATCCAGTTATGCTCTTAAACATAGCAATAAAGTGACTGCTATCATGATACCCCACCCGAAAACTAATCTGCTGAACCGCCAGGTCCGTGCGATTTGCTAAAAGTTCCTTCGCCTTAATCATTCGGTAATTGGCCAGATAAATAGATGTGGAACAACCAAGAAATCGCTTAAATAATCTGGAAAGGTACTGGGGTGTCACGTAAACCGTATCGGCCAGATACTGAACCGTAATATCTTTATAATAATTTGTTTCAATTTCTTTTACTACCGGTATCACATACCTTTGATACAAGGGTTCTTCCTGAAACCCTCCATAGTCCTGAAAACTATTAATATTCATGAGAAAAGCATAGCTCTCAATGGACAGGCTAACCGGATCTGTCTGCTGGGACTCATAGCGAAAAATAGTATTATCTATCCACTCCCGAAAAGAAAAACCATCATGGTCTGCCGCCACAATATACCGCTCATGACCCACAATTTTGCTTATATCTGCTTCCAACTTCCCATAAAAAGTCACAAAAGAAGTTTTCCACTTCTCTTCATTGGAGTAATAGAAATGGGGAACAAAAGGCGCAATCAATATCCCTCTCCCTTCTGGCAAATCCATCTTCTTTCCATCTATCACCACTTCTCCCAGTCCGCTTTCCGTCTGTAACCAATGATAATGAGGGAATCCCTTAGGACGCCGAATATTTTCCTGATTCCAACGGTTGCCAATACTGTCAATGGCAAGAGGAAATTCCTGTGAGGAAAGTTGAAAATAAATTGGCATAACACACCACCTTGTTTCGAATTGTTATATTTTTTAGTCTAACATATTATACTTTTTTTGAAAAGGAACATTTATAATAAATCCAGATGGCACTACAAAACAAATTATAAAAAACAGCAAACGAAAACCTTACTATATACAAACGATAGCCTAATTATTGCTTGCTAAAACAATATAAACTGGCCATCCCAAAAGTAGTATTAAAAATAAAAACTTAAAAATATACAGTGTGCTAACACACAGATAGGAGTCAGCTATGAAAAAAGCATTTAAACGAATCTTATACGGTGGAGACTACAACCCCAACCAATGGCCAAGGGAAGTCTGGGATGAGGACATTCAGATATTCCGTAAAGCCTCTATTAACAGTGCCACCATCAACGTATTTTCATGGGCAAAAATCCAGCCTGCCGAAAATGAATACTATTTTGATGAGCTGGATGAAATTGTTCAAATGCTCACCAAAGAAAACTATGACATCGTCCTTGCTACCTCCACAGCTGCTTTACCAGCCTGGATGTGCAAAAATTATCCTGAGGTTACCCGGGTAGATTACAAAGGTCGCCATCATAAATTTGGTCAGCGCCACAATGCCTGCCCTAACAGCCCTGTCTATCAGAAATACGCACGTCGCTTGGCTGAAAAGCTGGCAGAACGTTACGGCAGCAACGAACGCGTAACCTGCTGGCACATCAACAATGAATACGGCGGAGAATGTTACTGCGACAATTGTGAAAAAGCCTTCCGGGTATGGCTGAAGGATAAATATAAAACTATGGATGCCTTAAATAAGGCATGGAATATGGAATTCTGGGGGCATACCGTCTATGACTGGGATGAAGTTGTCCTGCCAAACGCATTGGGAGAAGGTTTCGACTATGATCGGACCACCTTTCAAGGTGTGTCCATTGATTACTGCCGCTTCAATTCTGACAGCCTGTTAGAAAACTTTAAAATGGAACGAGATACGATCCGCCCCTTCGCCCCACAGGCAGTGATTACCACAAACCTCATGGGTACATACAAAGCCCTTGACTATTTCAAATGGGCCAAAGAAATGGATATCGTATCCTGGGATAATTACCCTTCCTATAATACACCATGGAGCATGGTGGCCATGACCCATGATTTAATGCGAGGATTAAAGGCGCAGCCTTTTATGCTAATGGAACAAACTCCCAGTCAGCAGAACTGGCAGGCCTACAATTCCTTAAAAAAACCTGGTCAAATGCGGGCCCAGAGCTATCAGACCCTGGCCCATGGTGCCGATACCATCCAATTCTTCCAGCTTCGCCGCTCCGTTGGCGCCTGTGAAAAATTTCATGGAGCTGTGATTGAGCATTCTGGAACCGAAAACACGCGAGTATTTCGAGAAGTAGCTCAATTGGGTGCCGAGCTGCATGACCTTGGCGATGGTCTCTTGGGTGCAGAGAATCCTGCTCAGGTTGGAATTATCTTTGACTGGGACAATTACTGGGCGTTAGAATATACCAGCGGTCCTACCAGAGATTTAAAATATGTAGACCAAATTCATCAATATTATAGTTATTTCTACGAAAAAAACATCGCAGTAGATATGATTCCGGTAGATGGTGATTTTTCCAAATACAAAGCCGTTGTCGCCCCAGTTCTCTATATGGTAAAAGAGGGCATGCAGGAAAGACTGGAAAACTATGTAGAAAATGGCGGTGTACTTGTTACCAGCTTTATGAGCGGAATTGTAGACCAGTCGGATAATGTCCATCTCGGCGGATACCCCGGCCCATTACGCAAACTGGCTGGAGTCTGGGTAGAAGAAATCGATGCTCTGGCACCAGAACAAAGTAACACCCTCCGCTTTGCTGACGGCACCGAATCCACCTGTCAGCTCCTCTGTGACATTATACATTTAGAGAATGCGGTCAGCCTGACCGATTACACCAGCAATTTTTACACTGACTCCCCTGCCGTAACACAGAATTCCTTTGGACAGGGAAGTGTCTACTATGTAGGAACTCAGCTGGAGAAGAATGGACTGGAAACGATTTTGAATCAAGTAGTTGCTTCTTCGGATATTAAGCCGATTATTGATATTGATACCAAGCTGGAAGTAGTCTGCCGTACCTCGGAAGACAAGCGCTACTATTTCATTATTAATTTTACTGGAGAGGCACTTTCACTCCCACAAGTATTTAACGGTAAAGTAGATATTCTTTCCGGAAATGTTTTGACCGGCCAAACAACTCTTGCACCATATGATGTTGCTCTGGTATGTGAAGAAAAATAATTAATTAAAAGTTAACAGGTCTGAAAATATATTTTATTAGTTTTCAGACCTGTTTTTATTTTAAAATCTGCTGCCATTTCGCAAATAATTAATAAATTTTGATTTTTAGGCCTTTGCACTTTTAAATATCCAACTGTTTTGATATACTAAACATAGGCTAGACTATTCTAAGTTAATCAGCCGCAAATAAAGGGAAGACACCTTGCGCTTCCTCATTCGCACATACCACTATTGGTGCAGACAGGAGTAAAAATGGGTCGCTATTTAAATCCAATAATTAAAACTTTTCAGGAGAGTATACAGTCAGAAATCTACGTTGATAAAACTGATTTAATTAAATATACAAATCGTTTGGTTGACACAGAGCAAAAATTTGTATGTGTGAGTCGACCAAGACGTTTCGGAAAATCCATGGCAGTTAAAATGCTTTCCGCATATTATAACTGCGAAGAAGACAGCACTCATATGTTTCAACTCTTCAAAATCAGCGAGGATGAAACCTTTATAACAAATATGAATAAGTACAATGTACTGTCTGTAAATATGCAGGATTTCTTGAGCAATAGCAGCAATGTTGATCAAATGCTGGGACGATTTACAGAAAGTATAAAGAAAGAACTTCTCAGGAAATACCCCGAGGTATCAGAAAACAGTCAAGATACTTTGGTTGATATTATGTATGAGGTCTTCGAAGCATCGAGTAAATCGTTTGTTATACTTATTGATGAATGGGACTCCATCTTCCGTGAATACAAAGAAAAAACAGAGGAACAAAAAAAATATCTTGATTTCCTAAGGGATTGGTTGAAAGATAAACCCTATGTTGGGTTGGCTTATATGACGGGAATTCTCCCCATAAAAAAATACGGGACACATTCTGCTCTTAATATGTTTACCGAATATTCTATGTCCAATCCAAAGCAATTAGCCGAGTTTGTTGGTTTTACTGAGGATGAAGTAAAGGCTTTATGCACACAATATAAAATGAGCTTTGAAGAAACAAAATCTTGGTATGATGGATACTCATTCCAAACAGAGTATGCAGAAAATGTATGTTCCATATATAGCCCCAAATCCGTTGTTGAATGTATGCTCAGTCGAGTATTTGATAATTATTGGAATCAAACAGAAACCTTTGAAGCACTAAAGATTTACATTCAAATGAACTATGATGGACTAAAAGACAAAGTAATAGAAATGATGGCAGGTGCCCGAGTCAAAATAAATACCGGTAGCTTTACAAATGATATGTCTACCTTCCACTCCGCTGATGATGTACTCACTCTACTTATACATCTTGGATACCTGGGCTATGACTTTAATACAAAAGAGGCTTACATTCCAAACAAAGAGGTCAGCAACGAATTCGTAACCGCTGTAAGTGTTTTGGGTTGGGGTGAGGTAATAAGTGCAATCAAATCTTCCGAAAATCTTTTAACCGCTCTTTGGAATCAAGAAGAAGAGGTCGTTGCTCAGGGAATCCAGGAGGTTCATGAAAGCAGTTCCTCCATTTTACAGTATAATGACGAAAACGCTTTGAGCTAAGAACTGAATGTGTAAAGGGGCTGAATCAGCCCCTCTTATTTAGAATCGATAAGACTCTCTCCGTTGACCTGAATAGTTAACGAAACATCTTTTATTTCATAACAGAAATTCCCCACAAGGAATACCCATATGGCAATGCTCGTTTCATTCCCTGAATTTTCACAAAACGTGCTTCTACAGGTTCAAAGGTTATCTCTTCTTCCCCGCCCGTACCCTGAGTCACATGAGCTACTTCCACCCAAGCACTATCATCACTGGCATCATTGGAAACTAATATCTTATACTCTGCTGCAAATGCTGCCTCCCAGTCAAGTCCAACCTTACTGAAGGTCTGCGCATCGCCCAAGTCAACATAAATCCACTCATCCTCCGTCCATGCTGATGCCCAGCGAGTACTTCCATCACCATCGGTGGTATTTAAAGCCGGGAATCCATCTTCATCGGATGATGAAATCGCATCCTTTGAAAGTGCAAGGTTTCCGGCATTGGAAGGATCTTCTGCAATAATCTCTTCCCCGTTGTTAAAGGTTACAATAATCTGCCGGTCACCGCCTAATTGGGCTGCTTTTCCAACATCATTAATCACATGGGAAATACCTGGATTTCCGGTAATCATAACGGCACATACGTTATTTATGGTCACCTCCGGTGATGCCGGAACCTCCATTGCGGTGTGCGCATCAATTACAGCATCCCGGTGATAGGAATAGATTCCCAGGCCCCATGCTTGGTGTGAGGCCACATCATCAGCTACTTTATAAGAAGCATAGCCATTTACCGTGCCATCATGGCTCATCCAGCTTTCCTGATTTGGTACATCATAAGGCATTTCACTTTGGTAAAAATAAGTTTTTCCTCCATTACCATTCCATAACGTCTGATATTCATGGAAATGCTCTACCATTAAAGCATAAATCGTTACATCATCGCCATTAACAACAATTCCATTTTTCGTTTTATTCAAATCCCAGGCAACCCCATCACCATGGTCTGCCCGCCATACCCAGAAATTATCACCGATTACGTCATTGCTGTTGATGATAACACAGGTTTCTGACATAGCCACTTCCCCAGTTACTCCACCAACCCGGAAATAAAGGTCATTTAGGCTGGTTGGATTTTCTTTATGATCCATAATACTTCCTTCCTGTCCTACCTGCAATAAGGTCTTGGAATATTTTGGACCAGCATCAAATAAAAGTCCAGCTACCTTAACGCCATCAACATTGGCAATTTCCATACAAGCATTTCCATCCGCTGAAACCAGGGATGCCAGGCCCATTCCCAATACAACCGTATCCGCTTTGGTAATCTGAATTGGTTCGGTAAGATTATAAACACCCGGAGTAAAGATAAGGTGTTTTCCCTTCTTCATTGCTCTGTTAATGGTCTTCGCCGTATCTACATCTGGTTTTGCAATATAGAAATCTTTCATGGAAATGGTAGTTCCTTGGGCTCCATTCTTCCATGAAATGCCTTTGGAATCCTGACGCAATTCCGGTACAAATACTTCATATCCGTTTTGTTTACTATATGTAAGGAATGGCTTATCTCTTACAATCGGTACTGTGTCCACCGTTGTATACTTGGTTCTTGGCCAAGTCCCTTCCGGTGCTTTTCCTTCCTCCAAACCAACGAACACCATATTCCAAACCTGACCTTCCCAGTGCTCCCAATCACTGTTTCTGGTAAACCACTGCTGCTGAGAGCCAGACTGGGTCATGCCGCCAATCGCCGTGTCAGCAATGTAACCACCACTTGCCCAGCCACCTGCATCATGAAGGACCAAATCCTTGGCAAAATTCATTCTCCGAAGAGATACTGCCTGTGATACCGCCCATAAGCTGTTTCTTTTTACACTAAAATTTTCCGCTGCCCGCCAAAAGTTCTGCGTTGCATTATGATTGTCATCATCTCCTAACCATTTTGCATCACATACCAATGCCGGAATAGAAGTATCCGTAGGCAATTGTCCCAGACCGGCAACCTGAGTATAGTATCCCACCTTCAATACAATGTCTTCGCCATAATCGCCCGGTTTAAAAAGCATAGCATACCGCTCGGTACCAAACTGGTTGGTTTCCTGCTGTTTAAAAATCCGATCTGCTACTTCCTGAATTTCCGCAGCTGAATCATTTTCATCAAAGATATACACATTCGGTCCAAATATTGCGTCTCCCATTTCTGCCTCTCCTTTAGACGAACATCCAATTGCCAAAACAGCAATTGCCAGCATTACCAGAGCAAATAAGCTTCTTTTCTGTACTTTTTTCTGTTTCATGTTGTTCCCTCCCACATTATGTTATTTTCGCATTATAAATGCTTTTTTCTACCTCATAAAAATAACATAAAAATACAACCTGAATCAGTATCCTCATTTATAGCTACGTATCATTTTTTTACTAATTTTACCATTAACTCTAATTCCTTAAAACTTTTCCATCTACAATTTTCCATATTAACATTTCTTTAGTAATGAGAAATTAAATAACCATGTGCATTCGTCATACGAAAAAAATCAAGATGCTGATAAGACGATTTTCTCATCCTCTCAACATCCTGTCTACAATCCACTATTCTTATCTCTTTCCTTATCCCAATGCCACATCCAGAATCATCATCACCATAAACCCAACCGCAAACCCCAATGTCCCAGCATCCGTATGTTCTCCCACAGAAGCCTCTGGCAGCAGTTCCTCAACTACCACATAAATCATAGCCCCTGCCGCAAAAGCCAGAAGATATGGCAATGCAGGAAGAATAATCGCCGTCAATAAAATAGTAATAAACGCCCCTATTGGTTCCACGATACCTGACAACATACCATAAGTAAATGCTTTCCTTCTGGAAGCCCCATTGCTCCTTAAAGGCAGAGAAATAATCGCTCCCTCCGGAAAGTTCTGAATCGCAATCCCAATAGCCAGAGCAAAGGCACCCGCCATGGTAATACTGCTTTCACCAGCCAAAAGTCCTGCAAACACAACACCTACCGCCATTCCTTCCGGAATATTATGCAGGGTAACGGCAAGGACAAGCATAGTCGTTTTTTTTAGACTACTTTTGGGTCCTTCCGGTGTATCACTGTTTAGATGTAAATGAGGCGTAATCTTATCCATTCCATAAAGAAATCCTATTCCCAGTGCAAAGCCTACTACTGCCGGAATAAAGGCCAGTTTCCCCATATCCGTCGACATATCAATGGCTGGTAACAGCAAAGACCACACCGCCGCCGCAACCATTACACCAGAAGCAAATCCCAGAAGTGACTTTTGAAGTAATGGTTTGATTTCATTTTTTAAGAAAAAGACTCCTGCTGCCCCCAGGGTCGTTCCCAAAAATGGGATTAAAATGCCAATTGCTATTTCCATACTTATTTCCGCCTTTAATTTTGATTTTAAGTTTAAACCTTAACCAGTATCAATAACAAAATCCTCTATTTCTATATTATAACCTTCTGACAAAAAAGTTACAAATGAATATTGAAAGATAAAAGCCTTCTCTGGAAAAAATCCAAAGAAGGCTCTTTCAATTGATATTAATACTTCATTCCAAAGTGCATTTTTATAATATCATCATAACTTAATTAAATGGAATCACTGCTCCATCATAAGTATTATTAATATAATCCTTTATTGTATCAGACTTCAACACCTCAACCAGTGCCTTAATCCCCTCACTATTCTCATTACCTTCCTTCACCGCAATCACATTTACATATGTCTTGGCCGCTTCCGAATCCGCACTTTCAAATGCAACTGAATCTTTTGCCACAGAAAGTCCAGCCTGAAGTGCATAATTTCCATTTAATACAATAAACGCAACCTCTTCCCTTACTCTGGCAACCTGTGCAGCTTCCAATTCCTTAATGGTAATGTTAAGTGGATTTTCCTTAATATCGTTTACGGTAGCTTCCAGACCAACACCATCCTTCAATGTAATAATGCCATTGTCCTGTAACAGTAACAGCGCTCTTGCTTCATTAGATGTATCGCTAGGTACTGCAATTACATCCCCATCTGCCAAGTCTTTTAAATCGCTCTTTGCACCTGGATATATACCAAATGGCTCATAATGAATGCCACCTGCATTTACCAGATGAGTCTTCTGCTCCACATTAAAGCTATCAAGGTATGGAATATGCTGGAAGTAGTTTGCATCAAAGTCACCGCTTTCTACCACCAGGTTTGGCTGTACATAATCATCAAATATTGTAACTTCCAAGTCCCAGCCCTTATCCTTTAAAAGTGTTTTTGCCTGTTCTAAAATTTCTGAATGAGGAGTTGCAGATGCAGCAACCTTGATTACTTTTGATTCTGTCCCCTTAGAATCTCCCTGATTTGCACCATTGGAAGCAGATGAGCCACATCCTGTTAAAACTCCTGCTGCCAGAGTCAATGCCAAAATACTTGCTAATACTTTTTTCTTCATAAACTTTTTCCTCCATTTTTTTCTATATTTATAATATCAGGCCTTGTCTCTGCCTGCTAAAAGCTCGACATTTCTTTCCGCCTGTTATTTTAGACCATATTTGTTCTTTCTAATCCATTCTCATAATCTGCATTTTCCTGCTAAAAATAGACTTAAACCTTCCGCTTATCCAGCCACCCAGAAACCATCATCCCAATGGTTTGGAAAATCTGAACCAGAATAATCAGCAAGATAACCGTCACAAACATAATATCAGCCTGGTATCGGTGGTATCCATACCGGATAGCAATATCGCCAAGTCCACCTCCGCCTACGACACCCGCCATCGCTGAATATCCCAAAATCGTACCTGTAGCAATGGTCACACCAATCAGCAGCGAAGTTCTTGCTTCTACAAGAAGAACCTTTGAAATAATGGTACGAAGACCAGCCCCCATACTCTGGGCTGCCTCGATTACTCCTTTATCCACTTCATTCAAAGAGGATTCCACCATTCTGGCAATAAAAGGCGCTGCTGCTACTACCAATGGTACAATCGTTGCGGTAGAACCATAGCTTTTTCCCACCAATGCTCTGGTAAAGGGAATCAGTAGAATAAGTAAAATTAAAAACGGAATACTTCTTACGATATTTACAATTACATCCAGTACCTTATATATTATAGCATTGGGAGCTACACCCTTTTTGTCTGTCACGGCCAAGGTAATCCCCATTGGAAGCCCCAGCAGATAACCGCCTAAAACCGATACAATGGTCATATAAAGAGTATCTCGGATACCTTCCAAAATCATCATCACAACTTCATTACTCCACATAATCAGTCACCTCCTCCACGGAAAGTCCGCGGCTTTTCAGATATTCGATCATTTTATCCGCCTGTGCATTGTCCTGTGGTAGTCCCAGAAGCATTTCCCCTCTGGCTACTCCGCCCACGTTTTTGGTGTTGGCATAAAGGATATTTACAGGAGAACCACTGTCCAGAACCATATTGGCAATGACTGGTTCAAAAGAAGAATTTTCTGTAAATACAATTCGGATACAACGGCCGCCCCTGAGAAGTCTTGGAGTTCCATCGACGTTGGTGTCGGACCAGGCCTCACTTTCCCTTCCCTCACCATAAATCAGTTTCTTTCCTGCCTTGGTTTTGGGATGACTGAACACATCAATGACTTTACCACATTCCGCCAGCCGTCCGCTTTCGACAATCGCCACATGGGTACAGATTTCTCTTACTACTGCCATTTCATGGGTAATGATTACAATGGTGATACCATATTCTTCGTTGATTTTCTTAAGCAAAGCCAGAATAGACTGGGTCGTCTGTGGGTCCAGAGCGCTGGTAGCCTCGTCACAAAGAAGAATCTTTGGATTTCCGGCAAGCGCACGGGCAATCGCCACTCTTTGCTTCTGTCCTCCGGATAACTGGGCTGGATAAGCCTTAGCTTTTTCGCTAAGTCCCACTATCTCAAGAAGCTCCAGCGCACGCTGACGGGCCTTCTTTTTCCCCATCCCCCAGATGACCAAGGGAAAACACACATTATCCAGAACATTCTTCTGCATCAGCAGGTTAAAATGCTGGAATATCATGGAAATCTCCTGTCGCTCTTTACGAAGGGCAAACCCCTTTAGTTTCGACAAATCCTTTCCTTCAATCACCACGGTTCCCTGTGTCGGCTTCTCCAAGAAATTCAAACATCGTACCAGGGTGCTTTTACCTGCACCAGACATCCCGATAATCCCGTAAATCTCCCCTTTTCCGATGGAAAGATTGATATCTTGCAGGGCTTCCACCTGACCATTTTTACTGTTAAAAGTCTTGGTCAGATTTTTAACTTCAATAAAGTTATCCATAGGTATCCCTATCTGCGCCTTGCGATGCGCCTATAAATCAATCGTTGAATACGCATTTTTATTCAACTTGAATGCTCCAAATTTCATTTTGGCATAAAATAAGGCAGGTACCCATCTCGATACCTGCCTTAAATACTAACTAAATCATCGACTCAAGGACAAACTCCATCAGGTATTCACAAGGGCACACAAAGAATCCATAGCCATCATACACATCTGGCTACGGCCGCACATCATCATGGAGATTGCTGTGAATGAACTCTTTGTTTGTCTCATACTTGATGGTTCCTTTCCGTTTTCTGAATTTTTTACTGATTTTTTAGTATGGTATCTCTTTTCACTAAAAATGTCAACTCTTTTTTAAATTTTGTTTAATTTTTTTCGAATTTTAATTTAAAATCTTCTAGTTAAAATATTTGTTCCATATTTTATTTATAACATCCTTCTATAACTTAGTAACCTTAACCAAGCCCCCCATGGCCTCCTTCAGCACACTTCTTGGGCAAGCAATATTTATTCGCTGAAAATATTCGCCTTCTTCTCCAAACATAGTTCCAGAATCCAGCCAAAGTCCCGCCTGATTCACTACTCGGTCTTTTATCTCCTGATCAGAAATCCCTAATTCCCGAAAATCCAGCCAGATAAGATAGGTTCCCTGCGGTTCAACCAGTTTCACCTGAGGAAGCTTCTCTTGCAAAAACTCCCGGACAAATGTCAGATTTTCCTCCAGGTATTCTTTTAATTCCAGTAGCCATGCTTCTCCATGCTCATATGCTGCTTTCGCTGCAACCAGCCCCATCGTATTCAGCTGACTATAGCCACTGGCTTCCAAAGCCCGTATAAATTCTTTCCGCAGCAACTCATTGGCAATCCATATGTTAGAGTTCTGAAGTCCTGCCAGGTTAAAAGTCTTACTGGGAGCTGTGCATATTATGGAAATTTCCCTAAATTCTTTCTGAATCGTCGAAAAAACGGTATGAGTGTACCCTGTATAAGTAAAGTCACAGTGGATTTCATCCGACACCACCAATACACCATATTTTCTACAAATCTCTCCCATCCTCAGCAATTCACCTTTGGTCCAGACCCTTCCTACCGGGTTGTGAGGGCTGCAAAGAATAAAGAGCCTTACCTTATTTTCTGCAATCTTTTTTTCAAAATCTTTAAAATCAATATAATACGCTCCGTTTTCATACACCAAAGGGCTATTTACCAATTTTCGATTATTTGTGAGAATTACTTCAGAAAACGGATAATAAACAGGCTTTTGTATTAAGACAGCGTCTCCCTCCTTAGTAAATGCCCTTATAGCTGTCGCAATAGCAAATACCACTCCCGGTGTTTTTACCAGCCAGGTTTCCTCCGGTTTCCATGAAAAGTGCCTTTCAAACCAACCAGATACCGCCTCATAATAATCGGACTTTACTTCCGTATATCCAAAAATTCCATGCTCCGCTGCTTTCACAAGAGCGTCCGTTACTCCTCTTGGTGCCTTAAAATCCATATCTGCAACCCAAAGTGGTAAGATATCCTCAGGCTTTCCTCGCTCTACTGCAAAATCATATTTTAAGGAATTTGAATTTTTTCTATCTACAATGCTATCGAATTGACTCATATTTTCTTGACTCCTATTTATCCATCGCTTAAAGCTGTTTATCTTCTACATTATGATGTTCTATCACTTAAAGCCTGTTCAAGGTCTGCGATTAAATCTTCCACGTCTTCAATTCCTACTGATAACCGAAGTAACGTTTCGGTTATCCCCAGAGCCTTCCGCACTTCCTCCTTGACATCTGCATGGGTCTGAAGCATTGGATAGGTAATCAACGTCTCCACCCCACCTAAACTTTCAGCATAATGAATTGTTTTCACCGATTCGAGCAAATGAATTGCAGTCTCCTCACAATCCACCCGGAAGGAAATCATGGAACCAGCCCCGCTGGCTTGGCTTTTATTCACTTCATGACCCGGATGATTTTCAAGTCCAACAAAAAATACTTCCGTCACCTTCTCTTGCTTCTGTAAAAAGTCCGCCAATAGATATGCATTTTTCTGCTGTTGCTCCATCCGTAAGGAGAGGGTTTTGATCCCTCTTGCAATAAGCCAGCTATCAAAGGGCGCCAACACACCTCCGCTAGTCATTTGAATATAGCGAATTTTTTGATCCAGTTCCTCCGTAGCAACCACTGCAAAACCTGCCAATGTATCATTATGCCCACCCAGGAACTTAGTTCCACTATGAACTACAATATCTGCCCCCAGCAAAATAGGCTTCTGAAAATACGGTGAAAGGAACGTATTATCCACAATCAAAAGGCAGCCATGCTCTTTTGCCAAACTGGCTACCTTTCTTAAATCCGTCACATTCATCAGCGGATTTGAAGGTGTTTCTATGTAAAAAGCTTTTGTATTAGGGCATATTCTTTCTTTGATTCCATCCAGAACACTGGTGTTTAAATATTCCACTTCCAGTCGGTTGCGCCCAGCCCAGTTGTCCAGAAGACGGACTGTCCCTCCATATAAATCCGCCGAAGCAATCACATGGTCTCCCGGCTCAAACAGCTCCATAACTGCCCCAATAGCCGCCATTCCGGAAGTAAAGCCAATCCCCCCATAACCTTCTTCTAAAGAGGCTACTACCTTTTCAACATGCTCCCTGGTAGGATTCTGCGCTCTGGAATAATCATAGCCGGTACTCTGACCAACACCTGGGTGGGCAAAGGTCGCCGACTGATAAATAGGAAAACTTAAACAACCGGTAGAATCTACCTGAAACGCTTCTTCTCCATATAAACATCTTGTTTTGAATTTATATTTCATGTTTCGCCTCATTTCATAGTATTTAAATATGTTTAGTATAATTTACATCTTTCCAAGGCTCACGTCAAGTTATTTTTTATCCTTCCCTCACAATATTTTATATGGAATTAAATTGTGAAAGAGTGATTCCCCCATAATTCAAAAAAATGGAATCCCAGCCTTCACACTGGGATTCCATTATATGCTCATCCAAAAAATGTATCTTCTTAACAATCAAGCCATTTCTTCATGCCTTCCATTAATTTAACATAACTGGTCTTTATCTTCTCAACATATTCCGGCACCTGTTCTAGTTTATTCTCTCGGAAAAACTCTACCAGAATGGTCAGATTATCATGAAGACAATCCAGCGAAAGATTTCCCGTAACTCCCTTTAAAGCATGAGCGGCTTTGAGCGCTGCCTCATAATCTTCTTTTTCCATTGCATCCATCATTTCCTGAAAGCTGGTATCTTTGGGAAATCTTTTTAAAAAGTCCAGAAACAAGGTTTCATTTCCCATGAAACGTTTTAAGCCGGAATCAAAATTCACGCCCAATACTTCCAGCTCTTCTCTAGCAAGTGCATCCATTTTAATTTTCCTTTCTGTTAACAAAATCTTCTCTATATCATAGTATACTATAAATATAAAGTACCATCAATAAACAATTTTATTTCGACCGGAGTTTTTCCCTTGATAAAGCTTCTCATCTGCCTCTCTGATTGCACTTTCAATTCCATTCACATTGGAATACTCTGCCAATCCAAAGGTCATGGTGACCTTTATCGTTTCACCCCGATAATCCACACTCAGCTTCTTTATCTTCTGATAAAGGTCAAGCAGCAATTCATGAGCTTCATCACCATTTTTCTCTTCAAAGACCAGAATAAATTCTTCTCCCCCCCAGCGGGCGGCTATTCCGCACTTTTTCATAAATTCTTTCATGACTCCGGAAATCTGGCATAGAATCATGTCACCACACTCATGACCATAATTATCATTTACTTTCTTAAAAAAATCAATATCACCAATGGCTATGGAAAATGTCTGCCCCATATTTGGTAGATTTTTTTCCAGTCCCTGAAGGTAATCCATAGCTCGTCTACGGTTACATAATTCTGTAAGAGCATCGGTTTCAGCTTGGTTTTTCAGTTTTTCGTTATAACGGACCAGCTTCGTCTCTAATTCCATGGAATTTCCACTGAAAACAAAAGCAATAATGGAAATTTGTAGAAAAATCATCACACTGTTTACCACTTGAACGCCATCCGTCAAAACATCATTAAGCATTAAAAAAGGAGCATGATTCCGGCAGTAAAAGTACAGCCAGAGACGGATTGCAAACATCGCAACGGCAAATAAAATCTTTTCAGATTCACGGTTATAGCTGGAAAAAAAATATAGAACCACCAAAACCAACAGATAATGCTGCACACCAATCCCCCATCCAAGGAGAATAACGCAGGAGATAATCCAAGTGACATAAGCTATATTAAGGAACCACAGCCCTTTAAAAGACTTGCGGCTATGGTAGGTTAAAGAGAACACAACACCAAATACTCCAAAGCAGCAAATACTGAACAAAGTCTGTATTATGTCCCCAACATACAAAAACAACCCCATCAAAATCACGAAATAGAAACAGGATGACAGGCAAATTAACCGGATTACAAGGGCAAGCTTTTTGGATTCATTTTCATTTTTTACATCCTGATTGATAAAGTCTATAAAGCGTTTTATAACTGACATTTTGTTGCCCTCCTCTTAAACTATTCTACCACACTTTTTTTCATATTGCCACGACTTTAATTGGTAAATTCATTTTTATACAGATTCAATAAAATCTCACTGATGTTTTTATTGACATCTTCCAACTTTGATGTTAGAATCATATCGTATTCGAGATGTTTGTTTGATTCACATATTTTTGTAAATCATTAATGCGTTGATGATTTACAAAAATATGTGATTTTTTATTTTCATCCGGTATAAAAAAATATTATTTTTTAGGAGGTATCTTTCATGAACAAAGGTACAGTTAAATGGTTTAACTCACAAAAAGGATACGGATTTATCACAAACTCTGACAATGGTCAGGATGTATTTGTACATTTTTCCGGTATTGCATCTGATGGCTTTAAGACACTTGAAGAAGGACAGGAAGTTTCTTTCGATATTACTGATGGAGCTCGTGGACTTCAGGCAGTTAACGTTCAGTAAGACAAACCAGATATCCAGCCAGGAATAATTTCCGGCAAAATAACAACCCCAGAAAAATAAATTTCTTAGAATTTTATTTTTCTGGGGTTGTTTTATTTTCTGTTTCTATCGTTGCACAACTATATATGGTTTCTGCGGGCACATCAAATGTAAGGATTCAGGAGCAAAGAACATAAATACTCCTTGCTCACACTTCAATCATTCAAAGGATGCATCTGCTTAGGTACTACACCTCAAACAAAATCTCTCCATAAGTCGGAGTTGGCCAAGCTTCTTTATCCACCATAGTTTCCAGCATATCAATCGGTGTTCTTAAATTGTGCATAGCTTGGAACACCATATCTTTATAATAAACAGCCTGCTCCTGCTTATCTTCCATCTGGACAGCCTTGCCGGTTATCTCTTTTAATTCTTCCAATGCTTTTTTGGACTGAGCCAGCAAATCAGAGCTTTCCTTCAACATACTTATTTGAACCGAAATATCCGCATCCTCACAGGCAGCTTTAATCTCATTAATCGATTTGGCCAGAGAGGTAGTGAATTTTACTACTGCTGGAATATACTTCCTGCCTGCCATCTCAATCATGGTTCTGGCTTCGATATTAATGGCCTTGGAATATGCTTCATAATTGATTTCCGCCCGAGATTCCAGTTCCACTCTGGAATATACATGATGCCGTTCAAATAGTTCAATTGTCTCTTCCTTTACCAACGATGGAATCGCATCTACCATGGTTCTGGCATTAGGAAGCCCTCTTCTGGCCGCCTCCTCCACCCATGCCTCGGAATAACCATTTCCATTGAAAATAATTCGTTGGTGTTCTGCAAAGGTCCTGGCAATCAAGTCATGTACTGCCTGATCAAAATCCGCTGCCTGTTCCAGTTCATCTGCCATCTGGGAAAATACATCTGCAACAATGGTATTCAGTACCGTATTGGGTCCGGCAATGGACATGGAAGAGCCAACCATCCGAAATTCAAACTTATTTCCAGTAAAGGCAAAAGGTGAAGTACGATTACGGTCTGCGGTATCCTTCTTTAAATCCGGAAGGGTATTTACACCTGTTTTCAATCTTCCTCCCTGTTTACTGGTCTTGGCTTCTCCATTTTCAATTACCTGTTTGATAACATCCTCCAGCTGTTCGCCAAGATAAATGGAGATAATCGCTGGTGGTGCTTCATCGGCGCCCAGACGATGATCATTTCCCGGGTTGGAAGCAGCTTCCCTGAGAAGTATGGCATTTTCATCCACTGCTTTAATAACCGCTGCCAGAATCAGCAGAAACTGAATGTTTTCGTGAGGAGTCTTTCCCGGATTCAAAAGGTTCTTTCCGGTATTGGTCACCAGGGACCAGTTATCATGCTTACCAGAACCATTTACACCAGCAAAAGGCTTTTCATGAAGAAGGCATTCCAGACCATGACGTTTTGCTACCTTTTTCATCAGCTCCATAACCAGCTGATTGTGATCGGTAGCAATGTTGGCGGTGGAATAAACCGGTGCCATTTCATGTTGAGCCGGTGCTGCTTCATTATGCTGGGTTTTTGCCAGGATTCCCAGCTTCCAGCATTCAATATTCAGTTCCTTCATAAAGGCTGCAACTCTTTCCTTAATTGAACCAAAATAGTGATCGTCCAACTCCTGTCCTTTCGGCGGCATAGCGCCAAAAAGTGTCCGTCCGGTAAAAATCAAATCTTCTCTCTGCATATATTTATCGTGATCAATAAGGAAGTACTCCTGCTCCGCTCCAATGGAACAATTCACCACATCTACATCTTCATGACCAAACAATTTCAAAAGCCGAACCGTCTGGATGCTGATTGCTTCCATGGAACGAAGAAGCGGCGTTTTTTTGTCCAAGGCCTCTCCTGTGTAGGCGCAAAAAGCCGTTGGGATGCAAAGAGTCACACCTGCCGCATCTTCCTTTAAAAAGGCTGGCGACGTACAATCCCAAGTGGTATATCCTCTTGCTTCAAAGGTAGCACGAAGGCCACCGGAAGGAAAGGAGGAGGCATCTGGCTCACCCTTTATGAGCTCCTTGCCGGAGAATTCCATCATAACACCACCATCCCCAATCGGTGTAATAAAAGAATCATGCTTTTCTGCCGTTATCCCGGTCATAGGCTGAAACCAGTGGGAATAGTGGGTCGCTCCTTTTTCCAATGCCCATTCCTTCATGGCGTGAGCGACTGCTCCTGCCATCTCAGAATCCAGCTCCATGTCCTTTTCAATGGTTTCCTTAAGCTTCCTGTAAACCGGCTTAGGGAGACGCTCCCGCATGGTGGTATCATTAAATACATTGCTTCCAAATACATTTTCAATTACATTGTTACCCATACTTATACTCCAATCTGCTTTTTAATAAATATGCATCTCCCGGAGGCTTTACGTTTCATAGGATAACGTTTCATATGATACCTCTTCCTACGAAACGAAAAGGGTATTCTCTTTATGAGAACACCCTGATACTAAAAGTAAAATACCACTATTGTTTTGTAAAAAAAAGCATTTTCTATCATTTTTTATGAGAAATTTTATTTCGATTCATTTTTAGTATCAATTGATACCCTTGCTATTAATTGTCACATTCAACTGATTATGAGGAATTATGATACCTTCTGCATCAAAGGATTCCTTAATCCGTTCCATCAGTCTGCATTTCAGTGCAAAGTAGTCTTCCTTTTTTGTCCAGACCCGAATTCCAAGAGCAATACCATTTTCCTGAAAGCTGTCTATATATACATCTACAGGATGCTCTATCAAAACCAAAGGCTCCTGCCCAATCAGCTCTGATAAAATTTCCTTCACCCTTTTGAGGTCACAGTCAAATGCCACCCGCAACGAAATATCCAGTCTGCGAAACTCTTCATTAGTTACATTTACAATACTGGAATTGGCCAGACCACCATTGGGTATAACCACCTTCCGGTTATCTGTCGTAAGGAGCTTGGTATAAAAAACATCAATCCCTGTTACGGTTCCCTCCATCCCATTGGAGATAATATAGTCCCCAACATGAAATGGTTTCATCACTAGAATCAGAACACCTCCAGCAAAGTTGGAAAGGCTCCCCTGGAGAGAAAGTCCAATCGCTAAACCAGCCGAACCGATTATGGCGGCAAAAGAACTTGTTTCCACTCCCAAAATACTGATTGCTGCAACCAGCAGCACTACATTTAGTCCTATGCCAATAAAGGAAAGGAGAAATTTTTCTACGCCCTTATCCATGCTACTGCGCTGAAAAGATTTTTTTAGGATTTTTTTCAACCATTGAATCAGTTTTCGGCCAATCAGGACAAAAATCAGTGCTCCCAGAAATTTTTTCCCAAAGTCCACCATGAGGGGAGACATTTTTTCCAGCCAGTCAATTCCTTCCTGAACGGAAGTGATATTCTCCGCCAAAACAACCGTCAAAAATGCCATCATTTATCTATTTTCCTTTCTTTGCTTTGGTCGTCTTTGCTTTGGTTGTCTTTCCTTTATCTCCTTGAGGGGTACAAGAAAACACACATACACTTAAGCCTGGAAGTACGATTTCCATGGAGTTTTCCCGTCCATCCCAAGGCACTGCCTTGGAAGTCTTCAGACGAGGATTCACATTGCCTTCCCCGCCAAATCTTTCGCTATCGCTATTGAAAATCTCTTTATATTTTCCAGCGTAAGGAACTCCAGTCAGAAACTTTTTCCGGATAACTGGAGTAAAATTGCAGATGACAAGTAAATCTTCCCCTTCTCTTCCCGTTTTTCGAAGGAAAGACAGGGTACTCTTGTCGCCGTCCAGACAGCTGATCCACTCAAAACCATCCGCATCGTAATCCAACTCATAAAGCGCCGGAAAAGCCTGATACAGCTTGTTTAGTTCTCTAACATAAGTCTGCATTTGTCGATGGTTCTCATATTCTTCCATAAGGCTCCAGTCCAGCTGTTTTGCTTCATTCCATTCAGCAAACTGAGCAAAATCCTGTCCCATGAACAACAGCTTTTTCCCTGGATGAGCCATCATAAAACCATATGCTGCTCTGAGGTTGGCGAATTTCTGGGCATGGGTTCCCGGCATCTTATTTACCATTGAACCCTTACCATGTACCACTTCATCATGGGATAATACCAGGATAAAGTTCTCACTGTATGCATAAATCATGCTGAAGGTCAGCTCTCCATGCTTGCCTTTACGGAACAATGGATCCGTCTTCATATAATCAATAAAGTCATTCATCCAACCCATATTCCATTTGAAATCAAATCCCAGTCCTTCCTCTTCCACCGGATGAGAAATTTTTGGCCAGGCAGTGGACTCTTCGGCAATAATCATAGCTCCCGGGCATCTTTCTTTGAACACCGTATTGAGATGTCTTAACAGCTCAATTGCTTCCAGATTTTCATTGCTGCCATACATATTGGCAACCCACTCTCCATGATTCTTTCCATAGTCCAGATAAAGCATGGAAGCTACGGCATCCATCCGGATACCGTCTGCATGATACTTTTCTACCCAGAATAATGCATTGGCAATAAGGAAGTTAGCAACCTGCGGTCTTCCATAATTGTAAATCAGAGTACCCCAGTGAGGATGACTTCCTTTTCTTGGGTCCAGGTGTTCATAGAGGCAGGTCCCGTCAAAATTGGCCAGTCCAAACGCATCTCTTGGGAAATGAGCCGGTACCCAATCCAGGATAACGCCAATTTCCTGCTCATGCATATAATCCATAAAGTACATAAAGTCTTCCGGTGTACCATAACGAGCTGTAGCAGCATAGTATCCGGTTACCTGATATCCCCAGGAACCATCAAAGGGATGCTCCATAATCGGCATAAGCTCGATATGAGTGTAGCTCATCTCCTTCACATATTCTGCAATCATAGGTGCCAGTTCCCGATAATTATAGAAACATTCGCCTTCCTCCTCACCAGGTATCTCCGGCTTTTTCCAGGAACCAAGGTGAAGCTCATAAATGGTCATCGGACTCGTTCGGTAATCGGTCTTGCTTCGCTTATCGAGCCATTTCTGATCCGACCAGGTATATTCATTCAGTTCAGTAATCACACTGGCATTATTAGGTCTTTTCTCTCCTGCAAAGGCATAAGGATCCGCTTTCAGAACATTCAGACCACCTTTGATCTTAATCTCATATTTATAAATCAAACCAACTGACAGACCCGGAATGAAGATTTCAAAAATCCCGGAATCCCCTAAGCGATGCATCGGATAAAGTCGTCCATCCCAGCTGTTAAAATCACCAACTACACTAACACGCACAGCATTAGGAGCCCATACGGCAAAATTGACCCCTTCCACGCCATCCCTTATCATCGGATGTGCACCCATTTTTTCATAAATGGTATAATGGTCACCACTTTCAAACTGTTTTATATCCAGGGCATCAATAAGCGGGTCAAAGCTATATGGATCTTCTTTGACACACTGAACTTTCCCATAGGTTACCACATAAACATACTTAAATATCTTTTTCTTATTTACCAGCACAGCAAAGAAACCTTCTTCATCTGCCATCTCCATCGGATAAAGGGTCCCTGTCTTTACATCCTTCACTGAAACCTTGTCTGCACCTGGCAAAAAGGCCTGAATCAGAATGCCTTCCTCATGAATATGTGGCCCTAAAAAATCAAGGGGACGATCCTCTTCGGAATAAACCACTGCCTCAATCTCTGCCCAATCCATTTTGTCGTATAATAATTTTTCCATATGCCACACCTCTCGCTGTTTTTATTCTAAGTACCATTCATCATCATTTTCATTTCCAGAAGATTTGGTATATTTCTTTAGGATCCTCTCCATTGGGAAGGAATAAATAACCGCTCCTAATGCCGGCATAAAAAATATCGCCGGGGCAAGGAAAAGAAATGCTGCAATCACTCCTGCCAAAATTACCAACATCAATATACTGAAAGGAAGATGACGAACCGCCATAAAGAAACTGTTTCTAAGCACATACCGCTTGGTCAAATTGAATCGGGATAATATGGGAAATACATAGGCTCCGGTAATTAAGAGCACAAACATCATCATGCAGTAAATGCAGAGCAGTACATACCCCAAGGTTTGTCCCAGATTCATTGCATACCAGATATTTAAGCATAAGATTCCACCCAATAACAAGATACCCAGCCACAAAATGGTTGCCTTACCAAAATTCTCCTTAAAGGACTTCCAGAAGCTCTTCCATATATAGCTTCTTCCTCTTCGAATCGCCTTTACCGAGGTATAGTAAAGAGCGGTAAAAGATGCTCCCATGGTAAATATTGGGATGGAAAAAACAACAAAAATTATGCTTAAAATAAAAATATCTGCCACCTTTCCCAAGGCACCCATGATACCGCCATCAATGTCAAATAAACTACCCATTTTCTGTCTCCTTTGATTTTATAATCTCCCCTTTACCACTAAATAATATGGAAAATGGGGGAAATAAAAGGTTTTCTTTCGCTTTCACTCTCCTTAAATAGTATATCACATTTTTTACGGTTCTGCACTATTGGTTTTTCCTGTTTGTGACAAAGTTTTCTTTTTTCATACTGTCACAGGCTTGCCTGCGAACAGTAACTCCTGTTATTTTCGCCTGTTAATTTATTAAATGTGTTAGTTGAGATAAATTCCCTCTTGTGTTAAAATATTTACGTACAATCACCTTCCACTTTTGCTCCATTTAGCATTCATACTCTTTTGTATTTTTATTTATTGCATGGATGTAAGGACAAAAGTTAAGTTAATATCAACCATTAAATTAAAAGATTGGCGTGTGCTGAAAACATACAATTGGACAAGCAATAATAACTATTTTGTCCGTATGGAAATGCACACAGGAGGAGAAAATATGTTTTTAGGAGCAATTGAAGCCGGAGGCACCAAAATGGTTTGTGCCATCGGAGATGAAAACGGGACAATTATAGAAAAGATGGTTTGTCCTACCGAAACACCAGATATTACCATTCCAAAGATGATAGAATTCTTTCAATCTTACAATATTGCCGCATTAGGTATTGGTTGTTTTGGACCAGTGGATCTGAATGAGAAGTCAAAAACCTACGGACATATCACCAAAACCCCAAAATTGGCCTGGGCTGACTATAATATCGTGGATGCCTTCAAGGATGCCCTTAACGTTCCAGTTGGTTTTGATACAGACGTAAATGGTGCCATTCTGGGAGAAGTAACCTGGGGTGCGGCAAAGGGTTGTGAATCTGCAATTTATATCACCATTGGAACTGGTGTGGGCGTCGGTGTTTACGCCAATGGGGCCCTTCTTCATGGACTGGTACATCCTGAGGGTGGACATATGCTTTTAAGCAAACATCCTGAGGATACTTACGAAGGCAAATGCCCCTTTCATCCGGCCTGTATTGAAGGCATGGCGGCCGGCCCTGCTGTCGAAGCCCGCTGGGGCAAAAAAGCAGTTGAGCTGGCAGATAATCCAAAGGTTTGGGAAATAGAAGCCTACTACCTGGGACAAGCCATCACCAACTACATTCTGGCTTACTCCCCCGAAAAAATTATCCTCTGGGGAGGAATCATGCATCAGGAATGCCTGTTCCCTATGGTCCGTCAGAATGTAATTAAATTTTTAAATGGCTACGTTCATCACCCGGCTATTTTAGAGGATATTGACCATTATATTATTCCGCCTGCGCTGGGCGAAGAACCAGGTATCAAAGGAGCAATTAAACTTGCCCTCAATTCACTGGAAAAATAAACAGGTATGTGAATTATATGCTGTTGTGTCCGAGAATATTCCATTGATATTTTTCCGAATATTTCATATACTTATACTCATGAAAAGACGCATTCTTCCTTAATTGTTTCCACGATTAAGACAGACTAGTACATCGAGGAATCAATTATTTATTCTTCGATGTACTAGCATGAGAATAGAATGCAAGAACATCTTACATAATTGGAGGTATTAGCATGCATACATTTCAACCGATTCCCATTGACCTTTTCGACTTTAATCCTTTTGAGAAAATTGGAAACGAGTGGATGTTAATTGGAGCTGAAGCAAATGAAAAAGTCAATGCCATGACGGCTTCGTGGGGTGGCATTGGCGTTATGTGGAATAAAAATGTAGCTTATATTGTGGTACGTGATAGCCGCTACACGTTAGAATTACTGGATGGAAGCGGGTATTTCTCGCTCAGCTTTTTCTCAAAAGATTATCATTCAGCCCTAAAATATTTGGGGGCTGTTTCAGGGCGAGATGAGGACAAAATCAAAGGTTCACGCCTCACGGTACAGCATCATAATGGGATTCCATTTTTTGATGAAGCGGTTACTGTAATTTTGTGCCGAAAGATGTGTAAGCAGAAAATTGCACCAGAGAGTTTTACAGATAATTCCATTGATGAGAAGTTTTATAAGGATAAGGATTATCATAATATGTACATCGGCGAGATTGTGGAAGTTCTTGCCAGATAGTCAAAAACACAAGGGAGCTGTGCTTAACTGATTCAATCAGTTCATGCACAACTCCTTTTTAATCCATAACATCATGTTCGTTTTATTCAATTTTAAATATATCTTGTGTTTCTACTTCACTTTCTTTCACTATTGAGTTCTTTATTTCCAGTATTTTAGAAACACTCCCCTCTTATCTCACCATAAATACCATCCTCTTCTTGCAACCTATCATACCATAAAATATCACAACCCCAGTCAGCTACATCTTGTATTGCTTCAGATACACTATTTTTATCCGCGGTCGTTTCATATTCTTTGGTAAGTTGAATTATCAAATCTATATCGCTGGTATTTGTACATTTCATGCTAACTGAGCTGCCTATAAGACAAATATGTTTAATTCTCGCATCACTTTTTGCCAGTTTAGATATAGCATAGCTTGCACGTTGTTTTAACGGATAGACTCTTGCTATATTAAATTCTGCACCATTGCAATCACTCAGCACAGGAAACAGGTAAAATTCTTCTTTACATCTTTCTTCCCGCATTTTGTAATCACACATAAACAGTCCTCCTGGTATTATTTCTAACCAACATAAAGCCTATAATTTGCATAGCCAACATAACTAATCCATATTTATTATAGCCAGGTTTTCCTCGTTAGACAATAATTGAAATACTATATTAGATCTCTTATCACTTCTCCTGCCAGGATAAGTCCCGCCACCGACGGCACAAATGCCACACTTCCTGGTGTACTTCTTCTTCCCTCTTCCTTCAATTCCTTGAGAGGGGTTATCGGTTCCTCCGCCGAAAATACCACCTTAAGCTTTTTTACGCCTCTTTTTTTCAATTCTCTGCGCATGGTTTTTGCTAAAGGACACATCTGAGTTTTGTAAATATCAGTCACCTCAAATCGAGTCGGGTCCAGTTTGTTTCCTGCACCCATGCTGCTGATTATGGGTACACCTGCTGCCTGTGCTTCCATAACCAGTTGGAGCTTGGCGGTCACGGTGTCCACTGCATCTACAATGTAGGAATATTGGCTAAAGTCAAATTCTCTTGCTGTCTCTGGGAGAAAAAAACATTTGTGTACATGAACAACTGCTTCCGGGTTGATCTCCAAAATCCGGTCCTTCATAACATCTACCTTGTATTGGCCAATGGTCTTATGGGTGGCAATAATCTGTCGATTGATGTTGGTAAGGCTTACTACATCCTTATCGATAAGATCAAAGTTCCCTACACCACTGCGTGCCAGGGCTTCTACAACAAATCCACCAACTCCACCGACTCCAAATACCGCAACATGGGTGGATTTTAATTTCTCGATGGCTGCTTCGCCAATTAAAAGTTCCGTTCGTTCAAATTGATTTGCCATTTTGACTTCCCTCTGCATGTTTTAGCTTTTGACCCTTGATATCTACCACTCTATTTCTTCAATTGGGACAGGGGTTTCGTTAATCGTAATTCGACTTGCCTGGCCGTTTTTAAATTTTATTACTTTATCAGCCATAGGTGCAATGGCAGAGTTATGGGTAATAATAACTACCGTCATATTTTCCTTCCGGCAGGTATCCTGCAAAAGCTGAAGAATCTGTTTGCCTGTGTTATAGTCTAAGGCTCCGGTCGGTTCGTCACATAAAAGGAGCTTAGGATTCTTTGCAATGGCTCTGGCAATCGCAACACGCTGCTGCTCTCCTCCTGAAAGCTGGGATGGGAAATTATTCATTCTGTCTTTCAAGCCAACCTTTACCAGCACTTCTGCGGGCGGCAAAGAATCCTTGCAAATTTCCGTAGCCAGTTCTACATTTTCCAGCGCAGTCAAATTCTGGACCAGATTATAAAACTGGAATACAAATCCAATGTCGTCTCTTCGATACTGAATCAGAGACTTTCCTTTTAGCTTGTTAATTTCCTTTTCATCTACTCTAACGGTACCGCTGGTCGCTGTATCCATACCACCAAGTATATTAAGTGCCGTCGTCTTACCAGCTCCACTGGCCCCAACAATTACCACCAGTTCGCCCTTTTCTATTTCAAAATTAGCTCCATTAAGCGCCTGAATCTTTACTTCTCCCATTGCATACTCTTTTATTACATTCTCAAATGATATAAATGACATCACAAAATCTCCTTGCGTAACTTTTTCTCTGACATTATAGCATATCACTTGTGGTTTGCGCACCACTCTTTTCAGCTGGATATGCTCTTACTCTCTTTCTTGAATGGTAACACTCACCATATCTCCCGGTTCTTTTCCAATTTCCTTACGAATATCCTTTAAGACACCGATAATATGCCCTGGTGTTTTCATCCTCACAAGACTACCATCGTAAGGCACACCATCAAAGGTTGCATGGACCTTTACACGTCCTTTTCCAAACTCTTCTCTTACATCATATGGAAATTCTACATAGGCACCATTAATATCCGGTACCTTTTTTAGTTCCGCCTCAAATTCATATTTTTTTGGATTCATATTTATATTCATTCCTTTCGCTTCGCTCAAGGCACAAAACGGCATGAAAAGCAAGTTGTGCTTAAGCATTTTTTCTTTATAATAGTCCATAGGGATACTCGGTACACTACAAATCACGGGGAGGTGAGTGGGCTGT
>JAVBLX010000031.1:0-7071 GCA_031553075.1 Acetivibrio sp. | reverse complement strand
ATCGAACCCACGTATCTAGCTTGGAAGGCTAGTGTTCTACCATTGAACTACACCCGCATATAAGTCGGGGTGACAGGATTCGAACCTGCGACCTCTTGATCCCAAATCAAGCGCTCTAGCCAAGCTGAGCCACACCCCGTTCATACCGCATCACTCGTGACGCAAGATACATTATATTATACATCATTTCAGATGTCAACCTATTTTTTAATTTTTTGGAAAATCAGTTTTGACATAATTAATGGTAAAATGGGCTTCTCCCTTAGAATCCAGTTCCATAACAGCAAAAGATGGCACGTGTCCATCCTGTCTTGGCAGACTGATACTTCCCGGATTTAAAAGAGTAATATCCGGCGAAATTTCTAAAAAAGGTAGATGAGTATGTCCAAACAACACAATATTTGCCCCATTTTCACGCCCCCACATCTTTATGTCTTCCACACCAAAATTGACCCTTTGGCGATGTCCATGAGTCATTAGAACCCGGTATTTTCCAATCATGAGCTCTTTTACTTTGGGTAAATCCAGAAAATAATCATTGTTTCCAGCAATCATCTCCAACGGGCAATCAAGTACACCCTCCAGAAAATGCTCGCTTCCTTCCAGATCTCCTAAATGAATGCACAAATCAATTGGCGATACCTTCTTAATCACCTCATCCAGATACTTATTCTTGCCATGAGAATCACTCACTACCAAAATCTTCATCGAAGTCAGACTCCTTTTTCCTTCAATATCCGTTTCATCTCTTCCAGTGCCTTTCCTCTATGACTAATGGAATTTTTTTGTTCCGAACTAAGTTCTGCCGTACAACATCCTAATTCCGGTACATAGAATATGGGGTCATAGCCAAAGCCGTTGGTACCACTTATCTCAGAGGCAATTTGCCCTTCTAATGTACCTCTGGTAGTAATCGTTTCACCATCCGGAAATGCACAGGCAATTGCCGCGACAAATCTAGCACTTCTTTCTTTTCCCTTTGCGTCTTTTAATAAATCAATAATATAGTTATTCTTAATGGTATAAGGGGTATCTTCCCCCAAATACCTGGCAGAATATACCCCTGGTGCCTTATCCAGATAATCGACCTCCAGCCCGGAATCATCTGCCAGAACCATTTCATGAGTTGCCTCCATAATAGTCCTGGCCTTGATTATAGCATTTTCTTCAAAGGTCGTTCCATTTTCCTCAATGGACTCAATATAACCGATATCCTTCAGAGATAAAATCTCATATCCCATATCTCCTAAAATCATACGAATTTCCCGCAATTTGCCTTCGTTGCCTGTTGCAAATATTAATTTCCTCAAAGTCCTACCTCTTTCATTTCCTCGCATGCATCCAATATAGTCTGATAAAGACTCTTAGCAATCAACTTTCGATTTTTCTTTACGGCAAGGAACTTCATATCCTGTGTATTGCTCATAAATCCTAACTCCACCAATGCAATTGGTGTATGAGAGTTTCCAATAATATAGATTCCATCATCCTTCAATAAACCTCGGTTTTTGCTTCCTATTGTATTAGAAAGGTTTTCGAGGGCGATTTCTGCAAAGCGCTTGGAAGAAAATTTACCACTCTCCACATCCACACTGCCATACAGCACTTCAATACCGCTCGCACTTTGATATTCACTGCCATTGCAATGTACACTTAAAAATAAATCAGCATCCAAATCGTTGGCTAGATTAAGCCTTGGATTCAAATATACCTTTTCGTCCGTTAATCGGGTATAATACACTTTATAGTTTTCCTGGGTATCCAATAGCTTTTTTAAATACAAAACGACACTTAAGTTAATATCCTTTTCATAATACTCCATGTCTTTTGCATATGTACCAATATCATTACCCCCATGACCAGCATCCACTACAATGATTTTCTCATATACCTCTTTCGGATTGAGCAGTTCAATATAAACAGACTGATCGCTTTCATACGTTTTATATGTATATAATCCGTCCAGATTAATATCAAAAACAGCACTGTATAAAAAAGTCTGCGGATCATAGATATAATTTAAAACAATATTTTCTGGTTCCACAATCAGGTTAGAGAAGGAAACTGACTGTTTGGTATAAATCTTTTCCTCCAGATTTTCAAAGGTTATCCTTACCATCCTCTGCATATAAAGATCCTGTACCAGAATATCAGCCTGTCCATCCTTTTCCTTTTTGATTTTAATATATTTATCACTTATCTGGTTTACAGTCACACCAGTTAACACATCAACATATTGTTCCGTTCCCACATCTTCAATCTGCTCTTTTACTTCCTGATGAGAAGTGGGAAAATTATTTTCGCTTACGGTTGTCAAACTCTGACTATAATTTTCAGAACTTGCATACAGTTCAATATCATTATATCGTGAAATTCCTGCAGAAAGCAGAATAATTCCAAACATCGTTGATAGACTTTTCAGCGCCAGATTTCTTAAGCGTTTCTCATCCACAAACTAAGCCCCTCCTTTGTAAAGTCATACTACGCCTTAGTACATTTATACTATAATTTTGACATTTACGCAAGAAAAACTTAAATTAACATTTTATTTTTTAGGCGGCCTTGGTCCCATATCTTGATAAAAATATGTTTTCATCATTCCATTATAGATTTTACGGTTTTTATCAGCCTGTCGACCAATATATTTTTGTGCTTCCTCATACCCGGAAATTATGAAATAAGACCAGGAATCCAACCCTTTAAAGACGTCTCCAATCTCCTTATAAAGCTTTGGCATCATTTCCTTTTCTTCTAACCGTTCTCCATAAGGAGGATTGGTGATAATAAAGCCATATTTTTTGGGATTTCTAAGTTCCTGCATAGGACGCTGCTGAAAATGAATATACTCCTCTACGCCTGCCAACTTTGCATTCTCTCTCGCCGCACCCACGATATCGCCATCAATATCATACCCCTGGATATTCATCTCAATATCCTTGAGAATCATGTCATTTGCCTCTGTTCCTGCTTCATACCATTGCTTTTTGGGTACGATATGAGTCCACGACTCTGAAAGGAAAGAACGGTTCATACCAGGAGCAATTCTGGCACCAATCATAGCTGCTTCTATTGGGATAGTTCCACATCCACAAAATGGATCCACCAAAATACGATCTTTATTCCATGGAGTCAACATAATAAGGGCCGCGGCCAGAGTTTCCGTTATTGGTGCCTTACTGGTAAGCTTTCGGTAACCTCTCTTATGCAGGGACTCCCCTGATGTATCAATTGTCACCGTCACTTCATCCTTCATAATAGTTACCCGAAGTGGAAAAGAGTCCCCAGATTCTTCAAACCAACTGGTTTTATAGTATGTCTTTAAACGCTCTACCATAGCTTTTTTCATAATAGATTGTATATCAGATGGGCTGAATAATTTGCTTTTAATTGAGGTTGCCTTTGCAACCCAGAACTTACCATCCTGTGGTATATATTCCTCCCATGGAAGTGCTTTTGTCTTTTCAAATAACTCATCAAACGTTTCTGCCTTAAACTTCCCAATTTTTAACAAAACCCTCTCTGTTGTTCTTAGAAAGATATTACTTCGGCAAATCGCAGATTCATCTCCCAGAAAGGTTACTTTTCCATCTTCCACGCTAACAATTTCATAACCCAAATCCAAAATTTCCCTCTTTAAAACTGACTCCAGTCCAAAATGACATGGCGCAATTAATTCAAAATGATTCATCTGCAATCTCCTTTGGTATTTCACTCTTTATCATTTAATTATTATCCCTTATTTAACAGGTTCCGTCAATGACGAATTTCTCCTTATTTCTTAGATACCCTCCGCTTAAGGTAAAAACCTTTTGATTGCCATTTTTATAGTCTCTTGCAATGAGAAGACTTGTATTTCCTCTTTCGCAGTACAGGATAATTACCTCGTATTGTGAAAGATATTCTTTACTGCATTCAAAATTATCAAAAGGAATATTTATAGCCGTGGCAATATGCCCCTTATCATAATCCTCCGCATCTCTTAAATCAACTAATATAGTCCCGCTTATTCCAATATATTTTTGAACTTCCTTTGCAGGAGCAACGAAAAAACCCATTTCATCATCCTCCTTTCATACATTATATTCCCCCTGAGCCAATCTGTGAGAACAAAGAATCACACTTTGTCACTAATGCAATATCTTAATATGCAAAAAAGAAGGGCATCCATTCCCTCAAAGCTTCCAAATATTTTGAAAACATTGAGGGGTCCGGATCCCCATCTCTTAAGTCCTGGAGAAAAATCTATAATTTTTCTCGTTAGTTAACCTCAACACTATCTTGACTGATTTTTGTCAGTGGCGTTTCTTGAGGTATATTCATCAGCACTGCTGTTGTTCTTGGATGTTGACGAATTGCTTGAATTTCCATTACCAGCCTTTGAGCTGTTGGAAGTTGAATTGTTGTTGGAAGTTGAGTTGTTGTTGGAATTCTTTGCTTTGCTTGAATAATCGTTGTTCATATTCTTAGCCATGATAAGTTCCTCCTTATAATACATATTAGTTACATGTTTATTATGCTTATAATTACTCTGCATTATGCATGGAAGAATATAACTGAACTATTTTAAATAGGAAATTGATTATCTTCAAAGAGATTATCTTCCTAAATTGAAACATCTTTAGCTTTTTTATTCCTAATTGCGACTTTTTGAAACATCCTTGCATTAACTTAAAATTTGGTGTATAATGATTTAGTATTATAACTAACCAAGAAATCTATGCTTTCCTGGTCGTTATAGTATGCCTTATTAATTATTTATACTCCCCTTATAAAAAGAAAACCACTAGTGCCCCTAGTGGTTTTCTTTTTATATCCTTCACCTTCTATTCAGCAAAGAAATAATTAAATTTATAATCAAAACAACAATCAGAATGGGGAAAATCACCGAAAAGAATAAGTTAATCCCCAGCACTACCAGTCCCAATAATACTACAATTACCAAAACAGCCATTACTACAAATAATACTTTCTGATACCAGGTCAAACTGTCTAAAGAAAACCAGCGCACCGTGCTCTGGTTCTGATACTCTTCATCGTTACCATTTTGTTCATATGCATTATGATTATTCTCGAATGCTCTGCTATGTGTAGGATCCAACTTAATCTGAGAAGTATCAATAATTGTTTTTGCTATTAATCTGGGGTCTCCTAATTCCTGAAGCTTTTCTTCTTCCGTCTTTCCCTGCCCAGTATCCTGTAAATATTGATTGTAGTAATTAAGATGCCTTTCAATCTCTGGCTCTGGTATTTCCCCAGACAAAGCATCTTTTAAAGCTTCAAGGAAATCTATTCTATCCATATTTTGGACTCCTATCTGCGTATTCCTACGCCCATACAGTCAACCGCTTACCTATCTATATTAAGCATCACTGCTTCGCCACACAAATAAATAAACTGATATATTCTTCCTCGTTATATATCAGAGGAACCTGCAAAGCCTGGACATCTGCCTGAAGAACCAAACGGTTTCCCAGTAAAGACAATGGCGGGGTAATATCTATTAAAATATTTTGGGTAGAAAATAAGGTGGCTGTATTACCCATAATCATGTTACTTAGCTCACCCAGTGCAGAACGAGATAGCTCGTCCAATTCTGTTACTTCCATTCCATACATCATCCTGCTTGCAATTTCTTTTGCTCGTTCCACATTCATTACAATTAATACTTGTCCCTTCATCTCACCAGTAACACCTACTTGTAAAATAAAAGTTGTATCATTAAATGATAAGCTTCCTACTCTTGGTTTGCCTACCGTAAGCTTCATCTGGGCCACACTGTCAAAAATGTTGAGGCTGGACTGTAAAAATGGATTAATATGTCGTGCATCTAATGCTTCCTTCATATTTGACCCCCTTAAATCACTTGTATTTAATCAAAACATATTACTATCTTATATTGTTTTTATTTTAATGTCAACATTTCATTCTCTAAAAATCATGAAATTTTAGTAATATTTGTTCAAATTCCATAAATTTTACATAAATAGTTTATAAAAAAAGAAACAAAATCACAACCCGATAATTTTTAAAGTGATTTTATTCCCTCATAACACATTATTAAATTATAATGTGGGTTAGAGGATTCGAACCCCCGACCTTTTGGTCCGTAGCCAAACGCTCTATCCAGCTGAGCTAAACCCACATATTGATTAATAAAAACAAATAAAAAATGCCGGCGACCGGAATCGAACCGGTACGGGAGATTAGTCCCGCAGGATTTTAAGTCCTGTGCGTCTGCCTGTTCCGCCACGCCGGCATTAATGGGACCAACAGGGCTCGAACCTGTGACCCTCTGCTTGTAAGGCAGATGCTCTCCCAGCTGAGCTATGATCCCATGAGAATTGTCTAACAATGTAAACAACAGAAAATATGAAGTTTAGCGACCCAGATCGGACTCGAACCGACGACCTCCGCCGTGACAGGGCGGCGCTCTAACCAACTGAGCCACTGGGCCATATGATAACTGCTAAAACCGTTAAACTCAAGTCAACAATAGCTTATCTGCTAAATTGAGGCATATCGGCATTTTAATGGACCTTCGGGGACTTGAACCCAGGACCGATCGGTTATGAGCCGATTGCTCTAACCAACTGAGCTAAAGGTCCATATTAATTAGCAGGTTTTATTTTTGAAAAATTCTTTATATAAATAAGAATTTTCAATGACTCCTACGGGAATCGAACCCGTGTTACCGCCGTGAAAGGGCGATGTCTTAACCGCTTGACCAAGGAGCCTTATCTACAGTACTGTAAGGATATTTCTTATCCATAAAGATGCCTTCTATCCTTTACTGTTAACTCCCCGAGTTGGGCTCGAACCAACAACCCCACGGTTAACAGCCGTGTGCTCTACCATTGAGCTATCGAGGAAAATTACTTTCCTGAATATATCCTTTAGGATACTTCTATCCATAGGGATGTTGTTTATCCATAAGGATGTTTTCTATCCTTTTTGATACCTTCAAAATTACACATTGAAACATCCACGTTCCTGAACCTTTTGGTCAAGCCCTCGACCTATTAGTAACAGTCAGCTGCATGCATTACTGCACTTCCACCTCTGCCCTATCTA
>JAVBLX010000093.1:0-15112 GCA_031553075.1 Acetivibrio sp. | reverse complement strand
GATACCTTCGCTGGTCTGATTTCTCGAGAGCACAAACGAAAAAGCCTCAGCGTAGCCCACTACGCCTACGTTTTTTCATTTGCACTCTCGAAAAATCATCCTCAGCGAATCTATCAACTATTTAATCTTCGATGTACTAGTTGCAGAACTATTTGTAGACTGACGGGAGATTCCAACCTTTTTTATAAAGCAAAATGTTATAAAAAAATAATAACTAGACGAGTCGTTATAAGTACAGATTATAAAAGAGATTGTAAAATATGATGGCAAAACCAGTTGATTTATAAAACCGAACTGTGATAATATTTTCCATGAAGTCAGCATGGGATAAAAGATAGGTTCATTTACACACCCGTGCCCGGTTGTTATTAGATTCAAGAGAAAAGGAGTAATACACAATGAAACATGTTTATGAGGGTAAGACCAAAACAGTTTATGAGTTAGAGAACGGAAATTACTTATTGAAATTTAAAGATGACGTGACTGGAACCGACGGCGTATTTGACCCCGGTGCAAATACAGTAGGACTCTCCATCGAAGGTATGGGACAAGGCGGACTTCGGCTGACAACTCATTTCTTTGAATTACTTCAAGAAAAAGGAATCAAAACACATTACGTAAAATCTGACATTGAAAATAGCACCATGGAAGTACTTCCTGCTACTGTATTTGGCAATGGTATTGAAGTTATCTGCAGATACAAAGCAGTTGGAAGCTTTATGCGTCGTTTCGGACAGTATGCTACCGAAGGCCAGGATTTGGATGCTTTTGTAGAAGTTACATTGAAAGATGATGATAGAGAAGATCCTCCAATCACCAAGGATGCTCTTGCAATGCTTAATATTTTAACTCATGACGAGTATGAGTCTTTAAAGGCTCAGACCCAGAAAATCTGTGGAATCGTGAAAGAAGAGCTGGCGAAATATGGCTGTGAGCTTTATGATATTAAATTAGAGTTTGGCCGTAACAATGGCGAAGTAATTCTGATTGACGAAATTTCTGGTGGAAATATGCGTGTTTACAAAGATGGTAAGTATGTTGAGCCATTGGATGTTGTTAAGATTGTATTAGGTTAATTTTAGATAGATTAATTGTAGAGATAAATACCCCAGGAGCACTGAAATCATGTGTGCATCTGGGGTGTTTGGTTTTGACTATAGAATTCATCACACTCCATGCCAGCCTCCTTTAAAATATAGATTAATTGCTTCTGTTTATAAATCATTCGCCTGTAGCTCCTGGTATGATAAATAATACATATTATATAAAAACTTTCTTAAGTTCCTACGGGGATTTCCTTCTGTTACCGATATAGAATATAACTAGGAGATTTGAAAAAGCAAAATTAAATTAAAAGCAAAAGTCACTAGCAAGAGGAGGAAGTACATATGGAATTGAGTAGTATATCGGCATCTATTAGCTATACTAGTTCATGGAAGGCTTCAAAAAAGGAGTACCAGTTAACCCACTATGACCCAAACAGAAAGTTTCAATCATTTAGTGAAGCGAATGATTACGGTGTTGCGCTTGGCAATACCTATGCGAAGGAGTATAGTGAAATTTGCAGCAACTGTGAGTTTAGGGTTAATAATATTGAGGACCTAAAAAAGGAAATAAATGCTTTGTTCCCTCAGTATACTATGGTATCGAGTAAACCATCAGATGCTATGGCTAAAGGAAGGATACTTTTATATATTGATCAAGCGAATTTGCAGAAAATGGTTTCGAATCCGAACTATAAAACAAGGGTTTATGGATTGATGCAGAGGGAAACGTTGGGATTTCAAGGGTCTACCTATATGAATATACCTTTTGTGAGTACAGGGCTTGCATTTACACTTTGCAATGAGAATACGAGCTACGATGGTATACCTTATCGCGGAGTAAGTTATGGTATGCGGGTAAATCAAACAACGGAATTTAAGGCATATGGTACCAGTATTCAGATACTGGCATTTGAGGCGGAGTTTGAAGAAAAACTGGAACTGAGAGTGGAATCGGCGAAGAACTCGAAGTCATCCAGTGTTGGGGGAGATAAGTCTACTTATGAATTTGCCAACGCAGATGGAGAATATGCTGATTTGTGGGAACAGGCTCGTCTGGATCATCAGGGGATTTTGCTCCAGAGGGAAATGGATTTTCAAAAAAGGCATTTTATTTTGGGATTTGAAAAAAGAGAATGCATGAAAAATACAGCCGCCTCGGACATGTTCGCACGCAAAAGTGAGCAAGCGAGAATCCAATATGAGAAGAATTTGGCTTAGTCAGAAAGGAGCAAAATATGCTATTTTTATGTTATCCAAAATGTAGTACCTGCCAAAAAGCGAAAAAATGGCTGGAAGATAATAAAGTATCATATGAGGAACGGGACATTAAGACGGAAAATCCTACATATGAAGAACTGAAGGAGTGGATTGGGAAAAGCAATCTGCCGATTAAGCGATTTTTTAATACCAGTGGATTGGTTTACAAATCTCTGGGATTAAAGGACCGGCTTCCGAACATGAGTGAGGAAGAGCAATTAAGAATCTTGGCAGAGGATGGCATGCTGGTAAAGCGTCCATTATTGATTGCCGAAGGATGTGTTTTAACAGGTTTTAAGGAAGATGAATGGAGTAAGGCTTGCAAATAATTAATCAATACACTAGGGCGTTTTCTAAGCTGGTTGGAGAAGGTCCTGAGGAATAATGCTGTAATGCAATTTGATGAAAGTGAAAGCATATATTTGAAAGCGTATATTAGATAAAAAAATCTTGTGAAAGATTGGAATTTGAGGTATGCTAGGGATTGGAACAAATTCGCATTGATAGCATAGGAGGAAATTGTGTTATGAAACAGGATATGATTGTTATTTTGGACCTTGGAAGTACGGAAAATACGGTGCTTGCCCGAGAAATTAGAGATTTGGGTGTGTATAGTGAGATTTATCCTCATGATATTACTGGTGATGAGTTGAAAGCCCTGCCTAATGTGAAGGGTGTTATTATTTATGGAGGACCAAATCACATTGTAGATGGTATGCGAATTGATGTGAGTGATGAGATTTATGCTGCTGAATTTCCAGTGATGGCGATTGACCATGAGCCTGCAAAATGTGAGAAGAAATATGGAACATGGGAAGAGGCTTCTAAGGATTTGAAGGGTTTTGTATTTGACGTTTGTAAGGCAGCAGCTAATTGGAATATGAAGAACTTTGTGGAGGACCAGGTGGAATTGGTTCGGAAACAGGTTGGTGATAAAAAAGTGTTGTTGGCTCTTTCTGGTGGTGTGGATAGTTCTGTTGTAGCAGCGCTTTTGCTGAAGGCGATTGGTAAGCAGTTGTATTGTGTCCATGTAAATCATGGCTTGATGAGAAAAGGTGAATCTGAGGATGTTATTGAAGTATTTAAGAATCAGATGGATGCTAATTTGGTTTATATTGATGCGACAGAGCGATATTTGACTAAACTGGAGGGAGTTGCTGATCCAGAAGAAAAGAGAAAGATTATTGGTGCGGAGTTTATTCGCATTTTCGAAGAAGAAGCGAGAAAGCTGGATGGAATTGATTTCCTTGCCCAGGGAACGATTTATCCGGATATTGTGGAAAGTGGAACGAAGACAGCGAAGGTGGTTAAATCCCATCATAATGTTGGTGGGCTGCCAGAGGATTTGCAGTTTGAGCTGGTGGAGCCGATTCGTCAGCTGTTTAAGGATGAAGTGCGTCAGTGTGGTCTGGAGCTTGGTCTGCCGGATGAGATGGTATTTAGACAACCTTTCCCTGGACCTGGACTTGGTGTAAGATGTTTGGGTGCGATTACAAGAGATAGATTAGAGGCTGTACGGGAGTCGGATGCGATTTTGCGGGAGGAGTTCCAGAAGGCAGGATTGGACAAGAAGGTTTGGCAGTATTTTACGGTAGTGCCTGATTTTAAGTCGGTTGGCGTGAGAGATAATGCACGGACGTTTGATTATATGGTTATTTTGCGGGCTGTGAATACCATTGATGCCATGACTGCTAGTATTGAACAGGTGGAATGGCCGGTGTTGCTTAAGATTACGGATAGGATTTTGGCAGAGGTTAAGAATGTTAACCGGGTTTGCTATGATATGAGTCCTAAGCCGGTGGCTACGATTGAGTTTGAGTAAGAATTTAGAAAAATAAAGCCAGTATTTATGCGGTTTCCAAACAAATATGTTTAAGCTTTGGCAACGATTTGGCAACATTTGATTCTAATTCAAAGAATAAATTTATCTTGATATGACATAAAGAAACCTTACTGATTTTCAAATTATGAAAGTCGGTAAGGTTATTTTTATGCTCATTTCTTCTTTCTTTTTTTCGCTTTTTTTTTCTCTTGTGCTTCTTCTTCCTTCATCGCTTCTTTGAGCATATCACTAAGACCTTGCGGAATGACCTTTGCAAAATGATGGGATGCTTCAAGCTCTGGGTATTTGTATCGCCATTCGTCATATTCTTCCCTTGTGATTTCTCCAGCTTCCAGTTTGGCAGATTGAGCTTGCCACGATTGAAGTATATTGAAAAGCGTAGAACCAGGGGAAGTAACGGACTTATCCAGATGCAGACAGAGTTCGCCATCTATCTTACCGATTTTCAAACCGTACATATCTTCCAATGCAAAAAGGGTGTGAATCAGACCAAAGTAAGTATCAATGTCTGGCACATTGAGGGCGTAAGGGCTGACATCAAGAATACCAGCCATTTCTTTTACCAGTTCAGTTTTTGGAACTCTAGCTTCTGACTCATATTGCGCCATACGGACATCAGAGGTTTTTCCAAGAAAGCCTAACAGTTCGCCCAGATATTTCTGAGTCATGCCTTTTCTGTTACGAAAGAATTTGATACGCTGTCCAATTGCCATAGTGAAACCTCCTAAACAAATTTGTTTGAGTTTAGTGTAACACAGGTAAATAGGAATAGCAACAATAACCTAAACAAAAAAAGTTAATATTTTCTTGCAAACCTATTGACTTAACTCAAAATGTTTAGTAATATATCAATACAAAACTTAAACAAATATGTTTAGATATCGGAAAACGAAAGGAGGAATCTGGATGGAAAACAAAACATTCATGAGTGTGCAAGACGTAGCTGACGAGCTTGGAGTATCTAAATCCTATGCTTACAAAGTGGTAAAACAGCTAAATGAGGAATTAAGACAACGGGGATATCTAACCGTAACAGGTAGAGTAAATGCTCAGTATTTTTACAAAAAACTATGTTACAGCGAATAGAGAGAAGGGAAGTGATTAGATGGCTGTATATAAAGATGGAGATAAATGGCGAGTGGTATTTCGTTATACCGATTGGCTGGGAGAACGTAAGCAGACACAGAAGCGTGGCTTTGCCACCAAGCGAGAAGCCCAGATGTGGGAGCGAGAGGAACTGCTAAAGAAGGGCTGTAAGCTGGATATGACCTTTGAGAGTTTCTTTGAAATTTACGAGACGGATAAAAAGAAACGAGTGAAGGAAAACACATGGGAATCGAAAAGTCATGTGATAAGAACGAAGATACTTCCGTACTTTGGAAAACGCAAAATGGAGGAAATTGAAGCAAAGGATATTATTGCATGGCAAAATGAGCTTTTGGCATATTGTGATGAATCAGGTAATCCATATGCACCAACTTATTTGAAAACCATTCATTCCCAGCTAAGTGCTATTTTCAATCATGCGGTAAGATTTTACCATCTTACCAGTAATCCTGCCCAGAAAGCAGGAACAATGGGGTCGGAGGAACATAATGCTTATGTTAAGCTTAACATAAGCATTATGCACACCTGTTTCCGACTAAACAGACGGAAATGGCAGATAAATTAGAGATTGAACGAATGGGCAAGGAGGAAGAAACAAATGAATAAGAATTTAGACAGTAAAGGACGTTGGCGAAATAGGACAGTAGCGTTTCGAGTATCAGAGGAAGAAGCAAAGCTGTTAGATGATTGTGTCAGCCTATCAGGGCTTACCAAACAGGATTATATTATCCGCAGATTACTTCACAGAGAAGTGGTCGTACAAGGCAATACGAGGGTGTATAAGGCTCTTAGGAACCAAATGGCAGAGATTCATGCACAGCTCCAGAGAATAGAGCAGGAAAGCGAAATCAGTGATGAATTTCAGTTTACCTTACAGTTGGTAGCGGAAACACTCAACGGATTGAAGGAGGAAGGTGCATGGGAGTAACTAAAAAAGCGACTGTTCCAGAATCATCTATTGGTGTAGATGTGGAACAGCCACTTACTAAAAAAGACAATGAAATTATAACAAATATCAGCACAGAAAACAATCTGCAAGCCACAAAAAGCCCAGTTAATTCTGGGCAAGGTGGTTTGGAAACTATCTCAATGGAAGAATTGTATGATGCAGTTTATCCACCCAAGATGCCGATTGTAGATGGGCTAATTTACAATGGAACGTATCTCTTTGTGGGAGCACCTAAAGTTGGTAAATCATTCTTCATGGCACAGCTGGGGTATCACGTCAGCAAGGGACTGCCCCTTTGGGGCTTTCCAGTGCAGAAAGGCACTGTTTTGTATCTGGCTTTGGAAGACGATTATGCAAGGCTTCAAAAGCGGTTATCAAGAATGTTCGGCATGGAAAGCACTGATAATTTCTTCTTTGCTACCAAGTCCAAGAACTTAAATGAGGGATTGGAAGAAGAACTGAACCAGTTTGTAAAGGAGCATAAAAATGCAAGACTTATCATCATAGATACACTACAAAAAGTTAGAGAAATCGGTGGAGATAAATTCAGTTATGCCAATGATTATGATATTGTAACCAAGCTGAAAAAGTTTAGTGATGAGCATGGTATCTGTCTACTGGTGGTGCATCATACAAGGAAAATGGAATCCTCTGACAGCTTTGATATGATTTCAGGCACTAACGGTCTTCTGGGAGCGTCAGATGGAGCATTCATCATGCAGAAGGAGAAACGCACCGAGAACAAAGCAGTTCTGGAGGTGGCAGGGCGTGACCAGCAAGACCAGCGACTGGAATTGAACTTTAATCGGGAATTGTGTGTCTGGGAACTTGTAAAGGTAGAAACGGAGTTATGGAAAGAGCCAACCGACCCTATGTTGGAAGTTATAGCCACCATTGTGACAGAGGAACAACCACAATGGAAAGGTACAGCTTCGGAATTGTTGGTGCAATTACCGCAGTTGAATATTGCACCAAATATTTTGACCAGAAAACTGAACATCAGTGTAGAAAATCTGCTTCATGAGTATAACATTTGTTTTGAAAGTACCAGAGGGCATAACGGAAGAATGATAACGCTGACATTACAATCAAAACCAGAAGAATAGGAGGGGAATATGATAAAGCAGGAAGTGTATACAAAGATTTTTAAAGCATTGTTAGAGAATGAATTGTTAAATGAAGTTGACGCATATGACCTTACAAATTTACAGATAGATGTGGAAGGTGTTATCGGCAGGATAATGGAAGATTACGTATTGGTATATAAGGCTGGAATCATCAGCGAATAACCATTGTGTATAGCATAAAAATTACAAGTGCGTGACGATTGGTGACGGTTGTGACGGTATTTTCTATATAGGTAAATAACCGTCACAATCGACGCAACCGTCACGTAGATACACAGAAAGGGACTTAGAATGAAGCAGATACAGATACCGGAGGAACTATTTATGGCACTAATGAAATACCACTTTCTTAATATGCAGGAAGTAGAGCCAGAGATAAAAAAGGGATTAGAGGATAAGATGGATTCGATTTCCATGCGACTGCTCTATTCCAAATATAAGTCCGCACCAACCGAGGAAGAAAAACAGAAAGCCAGACGTGAATATCTGGATAAACGTGGAGTGCCGGAGAGCTTCCGCTGGTAATTCTTTCTTACTGATATTAACAGGAGCGTGGCACGCCCCTGTCTAGGTAGTCAAGGAGAGATGTGGAATGTGAAGCCGATAGTTGGTCGACAGAAAGGAGCAGATATGATTAAGCAGCCAAAGCGTGGAAGTCGGAATGTGAATGACACTTATTACAGTTTTGAAGCAAGGATGATAGAGAAAATGAATGCAGTTCTGGGAGATGTGGAACTGACAAAAGCGGAAGAAAGAACGCTGATATGGTTAGCTGGATGGGAGGAATCCACTATTGACCATCTGGTGTCAGTAATTGAAAAGGTGGCTCGGAAACGAACCGAAAAAGGGGGCGGATATGCCTATGATAAGAGCAGTGTCATGACAGTTGTAGGCTAGAGGAGTAGACCTCTCTAAGCCCTCGGCGTATGAGAGCGAAATACACCCATCGCACAAACTGCGTTTGTACTCAAGGTATTTCGTCCTGCGGAGCTGATAGCCCGACAACGGGCATGGGTTCGTAAACAGGTGCCTATGCACCTACTCACAGTGGCAGAAATGTCATGCCACAATACAGAAAAGAGGTGTTGCTTATAGCAAGAAATTCATTTATACAGATATCAAAATTAACGAATGTAAAGGGACGGATTAATTACATTTCCAGTCATGCCAGACAAGAAAATTTGTATGCGGTTTATGAAACCACAGACCGAAAATTTTGGACAAAACTGGCGAAGTGTAATCAAGAGGAATTTATAAAAAGTGGTACGGTTGGCAACTGTATTGAAGCAAGGGAATTGATTATTGCTCTACCAGAGAGTTTTGTGGATTATGATCCTAACAGATTGCTGGAACTGTTCACGAATCACTTCAAGCAGAATTATGGTACAGAGTGTATCGCTACATTGCATCACAATAAACGAAAGACCAATTATCATATCCATCTTATCTTTTCTGAACGGAAGTTGTTGGAAAAACCGATAGAAAAGATTGCGACCAGAAATATGTTTTATGATGAAATTGGTAAGCATGTCAGAACCAAGAAGGAGATATTGGATGAAAACGGTCAGATAAGAACAGGGTGTAAGATTGTTCTAAAGGGCGAAGTGCACGAATGGAATATTTTCACAACGAAGGATATTCGATTTAAGAGTGATGTTTTTCTGGAAGAAATCAAGAAATCTTATACTGAATTAATCAATATTTATGTGCGAGATGATAAGGAAAAGCTAAAGGTATTTGACGGTAATAGTGCCTATCTACCAACTAAAAAGATTGGCAAGAATAATCCCAAGGCAGAGCAAATGAAAGCGATAATATACAACGAGAAAAGTGGAATCAGACAGTTGACAGGGCTTTGGTCAGTGGAGTGCCAGAACAGCAGATTGTCGAAGTCAGAAAGGTGCAAATCGGCAGAAAAGCTAGTCAATCCATTCGACAAGCTGGTAGTAATCCAGACCTGTTTGCAAACATTATTCTGATGGCAATTAAAGTATTAGAGCTTTTAATTATGCAGATTATCAGTAAGGCGAAAAAGTATACTCAAAGAGTAGAGGAAGAACCAAAGAAATCAGAGGTATTAGCGCTGGCAAAAACGCCGGATAGGGAGGTAAAAGCACCAGAGGAGCAGATACCAGATAGACCGAAAAAGTCGGCTCTTGTAGCAAAATATCCAAGACTAGAAGAAATCCATGAGAAGTTGCAACAGCAGAACAAAGCAATTTTCCAAAAGGAGCAAATGTTAGGAAATCTTGAAATAGAACTAAGTGATTGCAAGGGCATACTCAAGGGTAAAAAACGAAAAGAGTTACAGGCGCAAATGGCACAAATTAAGAGCCAGATTGAGCCTATGAAATATAGACTAGCAGACATTGCAAAAGAATATGGATATCCCAATGTTAAGGCATTTTTAGTGGAATACCAGAAGGCAAAAGCAGAGTATGTAGACTATATACAGGCATCTGAAAATTGGGATAGGCAGTACGGAAAAGGAGAGAAATCTATGAGCATCAATGCCAAATTAAAGCAATATGAGCAAGAAGTCAAACAACGAGAGAGCAATCGTACCCAAGTGCAGAAAAATGACAGAGGTGCGAGATAAGGAGGAATGGACGCATGATGAAATACATTATAGGAGAGAATGGTATCGGTTACACGTTAAGCGAAGACGGATTGTATTATCCAGACTTAAAATTGCCAGAGGAAACGGACTATTCGATTGGCTGATATGGAAGAATGCGGTGCGAATATCTGAAGGAGTATTGCAAAGAAGAATATCGAAGATTATTTCTGACTGGGCGATGGAACGAATATCTACATAGTGTGGATGAAGAAGCTTATCAAAAGATGGAGCTATTGATGGAGCAGATGGCGGAAAGGTAGGGCGTGACCGAACAGCTTAAAGCGGAAAACCAGATACAGTGGATTGGAATGATGAATAATATCAGACATTCAGCGGAAGAGGTGGTATTGAAGGAAATTTTATATCGGTAATATAGATGCGGAGTGGGAAACTGCTCCGTACGTTAATTTTGAAAGTGATGGCGAAGTAAAGGTTATTATGGTAAAATATTTTTGTTGGAACGAACAGCAAAGGTAGTTGATGAAGGGGTATTGATGAGTATGTTTTATTAAAAAGTATCTATGCTTTATATAGAAAAATTTGAAATGCTATTGGGTGTTAAATTAATTGAGGAATTAGGAGAGAGAATGATTTGACTTGGTTTTGGAAATAGGAAACCCAAACTAAATAATGATGCAATAGTAATGTTTCGAGGGGGTTGCGTGGTGTGATCTTTTTGTGCCATTGTGAAATTGATTGTGTCAAAAATAAATTGTTCGGAAACTGCATATTGTATCAGAAAAAGATGGATTTTTCAAGCTCTTTTTGATATGATTATTTTGGATAAATCTAAGCAAAGGATGTAGAAAAATGTACAGACACACAGATTACTTTAAAAAGTATGGAAGAATAATGCAATTTAATAAAAATAAGAAGGAGCCTTTTCATAGGTGGTATCCGTTCGTAGAAGGCTATTCCAGAGAATTTATCCAATCAATTGTAGAGGAAATGGATAGGGATAATTTAGTGTGTTTAGAGCCATTTTCAGGAAGTGGTACAACTGCTTTGGAATTACAAAATTGCGGGATCTCTTGCTTTGCTTTTGAAGTAAATCCGTTAATGTATCTGATAGGTAGAGTAAAACTGGAAAATAATTATGATTTAGAACGTTTTGAGCATTGGTATGAATATATCATAAGAGAAAGAAATAGAAAAGTAGTAAAATTAGAGACTGAATTTAGTACGTTGTATCAAGGTGAAGGAAAAATAAAGTGGAATTATAATACAGAAATAGGAATTGCAGTTGAAATGTTAAGGCAAGTAATAGAATCTATTTCGGAAGTAATTTATAAAGAATTATTTAAGGTAGCATTGGCAGCTATTTTATTAGATGTAAGCAATCTATATAGAAATGGAAAATGTTTATCTTATAAAAAGAAGTGGAAAGATAGAACAGTAGTAGAAAAGGATGTTTTTGATAAGTTTGATGAAAAGGTAATGAATGAGTTGAAATGTGATATTGAAAACTCAATGGTAAGAACGGCAATTAATAATAAAGAGAGATTGTACAATCAGGATTCAAGAGGGGGAAGTGCTAACAGAGTTGATGACAGCTCTATTGATTTGGTTATTACGTCGCCTCCTTATTTAAATTCAAGAGATTATACAGATACATATATGCTTGAATTGAAAACCTTAGGATTTACAAAGACAAGCAAGGAAATAAAAGATTTAAGAGAGAAAACATTGCGTTCACATGTTCAAATAAAATGGAGCGATACATCAAATATTAGTAATGAATTGTTAAAAGATACCTTGAAAGAATTAGAAGAAGCTTCTAAGGAAATAGAAAAGTGGAATGATTCGATAATTGATATGGTTAGATTATATTTTGTTGATATGCAAAATATATTTAATGTTCTCTACACAAAAATGAAAGTGAATGGTCGGATATATTTTAATGTATCAAATTCAGCATATTTTAATGTACTAATAAACACCTTGGAGATATGTGCGTCCATAGCTGAACAGGAAGGTTTTAGCGTTTTGGAAATTAGGGATGCAAGGAAACTGAAGACTAGCCCTCAACAACAGGAAAAAGTTGGGAAACTCCTAGAGGGAGTTATAGTTTTGGAAAAGCGAGGAAACAATATTGAGAGAGAATAATATTTTTTTGCCAACGCTAAAAAGGGTAAAAATTGCAAATTACTCATTGTATAATAGTGATATTGATTATGATTTTATTGATGGTTTAAATTTAATCATTGGGGGAAATGGAGTAGGAAAAACTACATTTATAAGCATTGTTAAATATGCTTTAATTGGTTTGTATAAAAAGGATTTAGATATCAGAGTTTATAAAGGTGAAAAAAGGCTAATAAGAGGAAAATATGCAAACTGCAACACGTATTTTAGAAATAGGACTAGTGGAAAAGAAGCTGATAGAGAAGGATATGTCGAACTTTGGTTCGCGATAAATAGTACAAACTTTTGTGTAAAGAGAAGTTTATATAATGCGCAAATATTAGAGGCTTCTTATACTAAAAATGGAAAAGTTTATTCTATGAATGGGGAGTCTATACGACAGGATTTGTATAAAGGGTATGAAAACTCGGATAATGGTGAAGAATATATTAATAATTTACAGTATAACTATGAAAAAATAGTTGCTCAAGAAGCAAATTTATCGGATTTCGATGATTTCATTTTTTTTGTAAATCAAATATTGTTATTCGGGGAAAGCAGAGAGACAGTTTTATGGTCAACAGAAGTACAAGAAAGATTGTTAAGCAGTTTTCTAAATGACGTATCATTAGAGAAAAAAAGAAAAGAATATAGCTTGGAAGCAAAATATCAGGACAGTATTGCAAGGCATAAACAGGAAGAGATAAAGGCAATTGTAAGGGTTATAAATCAGATTAAGGGAGATGATGATAAAGATAGTTTGAATAAAAATAAAATATCTTTGGCAGAGGAGATTGAACGTTTAGAAAATAAAGAAGAACACATACATGATGCCAGAGAAGAATTGCAAAAAAGAGTATCTGCTGTCTATAGAGATGTATCAGAGTTGTCTCACAAAATAAATGAAAAGGAAAAGGAAAAAGAACGTGTAGAAAATCATTTTAATCGTGAATTTTGGCCAGGGATAAATCCTAAATATTCTGTTTATAAAAGACAGTATGTTGGAAATAGGATATGTCCTATCTGTAATGCTGATTTAATAGAATCTAAGATTAAAGATGAAATAGGAAAATGTTTTTTTTGTCATACATCAATTGAAGGGAATAAAAATGAATCTTTTGAAATAGAAAAAATTAACAGCGATTTGAGATTTTTGATAGATGAAAGAAATAAACTGGAAAAGAATATTTCTGATTATGAACAAGAGTTAAGAAAACTTGATTCAGAATACAGAAAAATGAAAGTTCAACTTTTTAATAAACAAAATGAGATGCACTTATTGGAGCGATCGGAAAATACTGACGAAACTCAAAATGAATCATCATATATGGCTATGTTGAACAGAATAGATGAGTTGACAATTGATAAAGAAAATGCATCAGCAATGAGTGAAAAATATCAAATTGAATGCCAGAAAATCATACGAAATATAGAAGAAAATATGTTGGATATTACGCGAAGTATATCTGATATATTTGGTGAATTTGCAGGAGCATTTATGAAGTTAACCTGCTATTTGACACTTGAAAAAATTAGAGATAGTAAAATGAAAATTTTTTTACCAGTTATTGATAATAAGATAAGATTTGATGCTGATGAATTGTCAGAGTCACAACGCTTTTTTGTTGACTATTCTTTTCGGATGAGTATTTTATCTTTTTTCTATGATTGTGCGTCATTTTATATTTGTGAGACTCCAGATAGTAGTTTGGATATATCTTATGAAGAAAATGCAGTCGATATTTTTATGAAATATTTAGAAAAACCCAATTCGTTAATTTTAACATCTAATCTAAATAACAGTACATTTATTAAATACGTTTTAACGAAAGCATCAAGGAAGAAAGTTTTGAATTTACTGAAATATGGTAAGGTTTCTGCAGTACAACAAGGTCATGAGGCTTTAAATAGATTATCAAAGGAGATAGAGGAGATTTGTAATGAATAACTATTCAAAAATTATGGTTAAAAGTGAAGATGTTTATCAATTAATTAAGAAGTTGGCAGGGATAGGATGGAAATCTATTAGAGAATCATCTATAAATAGAATAATATATTTATCAGCTGTTTTGTATTCGTTTCGTTATACGGATAATAGTAATATTTTTGAAAACGATTATAATTTTTCAGTGACCTTAAGTGGACCAGAAGATGCGGATGTAGAAAAAGCACTCATTAATCTAGAGAGTAACGAAGTGCTCGAACATACAGATTCTGGATATATTTTGTGCTTGGACAAGAAAATGTCTTTTACTACAACTGAAGCAGAAAGAAAGGAAGAATGGTTTGATGATGTGGCATATATTATTGGAATATATGGCGAAGACAAAATTTTTGATTTTATTTATAGGGATCCAGAGTATAGAAGATCTTTGGATGGAAATTCGACGTATAACTTAAATTTGGGAAAAAATAATGCGACAGTAGAGTTTTTAAATAGTTTTAAAGAGGCGTTTGAAGAAAAGATTGTTGATAAGCAAATAACATTAGAAAATAAAAAATACTTAGAATTATATTTTGAATACGTTTTTGGTAAAATATTAAGAGGAGAAAGATAATGATTGATTTTTTTTCGTATGAGAAAGTGAGTCAAATTATTGAGGCTCAAAAGGATGCAGTAGAAAATGACAGAAACTATCAATTGTTATATAAGGGATTTTTGCATAAGATATGGGATTCTCGAAATAATCATGAAATTTTATTTTGCATAGTTATTTCACCAGATGATGTTACCAATTTGCAATTTGAGAACTTGAGAGATAACTTGGATGAGACTGTAAAAAGTACTGCAGTAGCAAACTTAATAAAAATAAATAACTTAGGAAATTTGATGGAAAAGCAATATTTAGAAGGGAATACAGCTACAATAAAAGAAAAATTGGTTCAGATTTCATTAAATAATTATGTTTTTTTCTTTGGAGAAGAGGGTATAACACAATTTATTAATGGACGAGCGATAGATGAGAAAAACATTTTTTATTCAAGAATAGATCAAATTGCATATAATATAAAGAAATATATAAAAAAAATTAATGAAGT
>JAVBLX010000007.1:0-6917 GCA_031553075.1 Acetivibrio sp. | reverse complement strand
GAACTCGACCCGCAAAGGGCCACTGTCTAGTGGATTCGTCTTAGAACCCCTTAACCTGCGGAACTGGAGTGTTTTCCACCACCAAGTCTCTTTTCTGCGCCCTTTCCATTGCCCCTCATCCAGCGTACGGGTTCCATCACCCCCCAGTTTGTCAACTAACTCCCAAGATGGTTGCTGAAGCTTTTCCTAAATCTGGTAATATAAGAAAAACTTTACACAATTTTAATTAATTTTCACCAAATGGTCACAATTATCCTGCATAATACCTTTAAGTGATTTCATGTAAAATGTCACAAATTTACCCAAATCTCAAAACGCACAAAAAAGGAGTTAATGTATGAAAAAACGATGGCTTGCATCCCTACTGGTGGTAGCACTGACGGTTCTTTTATGCCAAGGCGCATCTTTGACGAACGTCGCTACGGCCGCAACATCCAGCCAGTACAAAAAAGAAACCATGATTTTAACCGGTATTATGGAGGGCTACTCCTTGGCACAGGCCGGAAGCTCTTCCAAGGTTACCCGGGCACAGTTTGCTAAAATGCTGGTAAACGCCTCCTCTTTCCAGGGGCAGGCAGAAACTTCTTTGAAAACTTCACTGTTTAAGGATGTTTCGTATAAAAATCAGTATGCAGGATACATAAAAATAGCCGTAGAGCAAGGCTGGATGACTGCCAATGTAAAGGGTAAATTTCTTCCCAACAGTGCTGTCACAGTAAAAGACGCAGCAAAAGCTACTCTTGCCATGCTTGGATATCAAAAAGCCGATTTTTCCGGAAATCTTGTAAATGCTCAGGTTGCCAAGTTTAACAGTCTGGGGCTTAATGACAATATCAAAAAAACCAAGAACCAGACTCTTACCTTTGCCAACTGCACCAATCTGTTTTATAAACTGCTGGGCACCAAGGGGACCAATGGTTCTTATTATGGATCATCCTTAGGCTATACGATTGGTACGGACGGAAATATCAATTACCTTACCTTGCTTCAGGAAAAACTGGATGGCCCGGTTCTGATGACCAGTGCTTTATCGGATGCAGTACCATTTTCTACAACTAGTGCCACTGTTTATCTGAACGAAAAGAAATCGGATGCTTCGGCTCTTTCCACATATGATGTACTTTATTATTCCAAAGCGTTAAAAACCATCTGGGCTTATAACGAGAAGGTAACCGGAACGATTGAATCCATTTCGCCAAACCGGACTTCTCCAGAAAGTGTCACCATTGGCGGCACCACTTATTCATTAGGAAATCAGGATATGGTTTTTGCATTTTCTTCCCTGGGAGAATATTCTCTTTATGACACAGTAACTTTGTTCCTGGGAATGGATGACAAAGCGGTGGCGGCCCTGGATACTGCCCAGTACTCAGCCGACCTTTATGGCGTTGTACTGGATTATGGTATTGCTTTGAATGAATATAACAACACGGCAACGAACCGCTATCTGACCATGGTGGATTACAATGGAAATCAGTCCATGCATTATTATAATTATGGTGAACTGAGCATTTCCGAAGGTGATTTGATTCACGTGACCTATTCTGCCGGAATCAAGACTCTTGTCAAGGCTTCTTCTTCCACTTCCGCTTTGGAAGGAAAGACTGTGAATGCATCCGCTCGGACCATTGGAAGCTATACTATTTCCCCATCCGCCAAGATTGTGGATGTTCACCCATCCGCCAAGAGCTCGCAGCTGCTTTCACTTGACCGAATTGATGGTGTTACGTTATCTTCTTATAATGTTTATTATTATAAAACTAACGATGCTGGTGAAATCACCGCACTTATGCTAAAGAATGTTTCTTCTGGAACCTATGAATATGGTGTCATTACTGATATCACAGATAAGAACAACATGACTGTTTACGAATATCTGGTGGGCGGGCAGAAAAAGACGACTACCGTGGATGATATCCAAGGGGATATGCTTCTGGATGTTGGTTCTCGCATTGATTATCAATACGACAGTGATGACGTGTTGGAATCCATTACCTTCCACACTTTGACTGGTGCTGCGGTAACGGAGATTACTTCCTCTTCGGTAAAGACTACCGGTTGGACCAAGACCATTGATTCCAAGGTGGATGTTTATTATGTGGATGGTGAGGGCGACTATATCATGACCACCGTTTCCAAAGTAAAAGACCTGACAAAATATAAACTGACAGCATATTACGACAGCAATAGTTCTGTTTCTAAGGCGGTTCGTATCATCATTGCTAAACCTCGTTAAGAAAGGGAGTCTTCATGAAAAAAATCAAATTGTTCTCGAAAGAGATGGAAGGTTCTGTGATTTCCGAAAAGCAAAACGTCGCTGACGAAGCAAAAGGAATAATTGTTCTCGAAGGAACAAAAGCTCCAAAAGGAAAGAACACCTCGAAAGAAAAGAAAGCTCCAAAAGAAAAGAAAATACTTACCAAAAAGCAAAAGCGAATCCGTAAAATTCTTTGGATTATAGGAATTATTGCAGCAATTATTTTGATTATTATTTTTATACTGAGTCGGATCGCAGCGTCTTTTATGAACAATGCCATGGCCGGTGCACAGGCCACCACGGCCAAGGTAGAGCGAAGGACGATTGAAAATGTTCTCTCCTCCTCCAGCACAGTGTCTCCACTTGATACTTATTCCGTTACCACGGTTTCTTCTGTTGAAGGTACGATTATTTCCGCAGATTTTGAAGAAGGGGATCTGGTGCAAAAGGGTGATGTCCTTTATCAGATTTCTACCGACAACATGGAAAGCTCCCTGTCTTCAGCTGAAAAATCCCTTGAGCGGAGTCAAAAAAAATATGATGATGCGGTTACGGATTATAACAAGGCAAAAGCAGATTATCAGGATTTAAACATCAAAGCGACTGCTTCTGGCTATGTAAAAAGTCTGGAACTGGAACAAGGTGATGAAGTAACGGCTAATTCTCAGGTAGCGCATATTTATAATAATAAAACCATGCTTTTGAAGGTACCATTTAATGCCTCTGATGTAAACGACAGCTTAATTGGTCAAAAAGCTGCCATTGAAATTTCTGATACCGATGAAACCATTACCGGAACCGTAACCAAGGTAAACGGTGTAAATGAAACCTTAAGTGGTGGGCGGGTCGTTCGCTATGTGACGATTTCCGTGACCAACCCAGGCGGACTTACCACAGATATGACTGCAACAGCATCGGTTGGTGATTTATACTGCAACGAGGCAGGAAGCTTTGCCATTACTGATGATGTCACCATAATGGCTGGCTCCTCTGGCGAAATCAGTCAGGTTTGCGTAAAGGAAGGCAGCTGGGTGGAAAAGGATACGGTGCTTTACCGTCTTTCCAGCGAATCTGTGGAGGATCAGCTGGATTCTCTTCAGGATCAGATTGATTCTGCCAAAGACAATGTGGAGGATGCCGAAACCAAGCTTGAGGATGTGAAGGAAAACATCACGGATTATACCATTACTTCCCCGATTACGGGTACGGTTATCCAGAAGAACTTTAAAGTAGGGGATACTTTAAATGCTTCCAGCATGAATTCTACTCTTTGTTTGATTTATGACTTATCTGCTATGACCTTTGATATGTCTGTAGATGAATTGGATGTTCATTCCGTAAAGGTAGGTCAGACGGTAAATATTACGGCTGATGCCATAGAGGGAGCTACCTTTGAGGGAACCATCACCAACATCAGTCTGGTGAGCACCTCAAGCAATGGTGTCACACAGTATCCGGTTTCTGTACGGATTGATGAAACCGGCGATTTGCTGCCAGGTATGAATATCAGCGGTGAGATTGTTATCCAATCCGCAGAAAATGTGCTGGCGGTACCAGCGGATTCTCTCATGAGAGGAAATGTGGTTTATGTGGAGGATGCCAGTGTAACCGAGGCTATCGGCGATGTACCGGCAGGCTATCGTTCTGTGGATGTAACGGTCGGCATTACCGATGATGAATATATTGAAATCACCGGCGGGCTTTCTGAGGGGGATATGGTTTATGTTCCCGCACGTGTTGCTAATACTGGATTTATGTTTGGCATGGGTGGCGGACCTCAGGGCGGCATGGAACGTTCCCAGAATGTGCAGGGTGGACCAGGCGGCAACCAGAGCAATAACCGTTCCAGCAATTCCGGCGGCAATTTTAATGGCAATTCTGGCGGTGGTAATTTCAACTAATGCTTTCAGGAAGGAGCAGCGTATAGATGGATACAAACACAGAAGCCTTATCAGCGGAAACCCCTCTGATTGAATTGGTTGATTTATATAAAATATACACCATGGGTGACGAAGAGGTTCGGGCCAATGATGGTATTAATCTCAAGGTAAATAAAGGTGAATTTGTCGCTATTATCGGAAAATCCGGTAGCGGAAAATCCACCGCAATGAATATCATTGGTGCTTTGGATGTTCCCACCTCCGGGAAATATTTTCTGGATGGTATTGATGTAAGTGAAATGGAGGAGGATGAGCTGGCGGCTATCCGAAATAAGAAAATTGGATTTATTTTTCAGCAGTATCACCTTCTGCCCAAGTTAAATGTTTTGGAAAATGTTGAGCTTCCGCTTCTATATGCCGGACACGGCAGGAGTAAGCGGAAGGAACTGGCGATGGCTGCACTGGAACAGGTAGGCATTCAGGAAAAGTGCTATAACCGTCCCAATCAGCTATCCGGTGGTCAGCAGCAGCGTGTTTCCATTGCCCGGGCTTTGGCAGGGAATCCTTCCCTGATTCTGGCCGATGAACCCACCGGAGCTTTGGATTCCAAAACCAGTAAAGAGGTTCTGGCTTTTTTGAAAAAACTTCACAGCAATGGCACTACAGTTGTATTAATTACGCATGATAATGCGGTTGCCCAGAAGGCAAAACGAATTGTGCGTCTCTATGACGGAAAGATTATTTTTGATGGCCCAACAGAGGAATATATTGTCTTTGAGGCCAACCTGGATAAAAATATTTATGGCTAGTACATCCTCTTCTAAATAACCGGACCTCGCTAGTCTGATCCAGTTATTTAGAATCTGATGCATTGGTACACCCTTGAATGATGTACTGGAAAGGAGTAAATAAATTATATGAATATTTTTGAATCATTCCGTCTGGCGGCCGGTAGCATTATTGCAAACAAGATGCGTTCTCTTCTGACGATGCTCGGGATGATTATCGGAGTTGCTTCGGTAATCATGATTGTAGGATTGATGAATGGTGTTTCCAATTACATTCTGGACAGCTTTGCGGATCTGGGGACCGACTTGATTACGGTCAATGCTTCCGGCACTGGTACCCGTCATGTAAGCGAAGAGGAAATGTTTCAGCTGGTAGAGGATCACCCGGAGATCTTCCTGGCAGTGACTCCCAAGGTTACTGCTTCGGCTACCTTGAAAAATGGAACTGCTTCTCTCACTCGTACGGTTACAGGTGTGGCAGAGACAGACATTGATGTGGAACGGCTTACCCTGTCTGCCGGACGTTTTATCAGCTATAGTGATGTGCTTAACCGAAGTGCAACCTGTGTAGTCGGTACCTATATTGTAAATGAGCTGTTTGAGAATAATAATGTGATAGGAAAGACCATTAAAATAAATGGTGAGAATTTTAAGATTGTAGGTGTCATCGAGGAAACAGAGGAGGGCGAAGAAGGCTCTGCGGATGATTGTATCTATGCTCCTTATTCTAAGATTGCCCGAATTTCTTTTAATGGGAAGATCTCTGCTTATACCTTTTCCACTCATGGAAGAGAGTATGTGACGGATGGGGAGGATATCCTGGATGAATTTTTGTATGGAAAGCTTCTTGATGAAGATTTGTATACGATTGTGAGTATGACTTCCCTGCTTACGATTATTGATGATATGATGGGCATGCTTTCGGCGGCTTTGAGTGGAATTGCTGGTATTTCTCTTGTGGTTGCGGGTATTGGTATTATGAATATCATGCTGGTTTCGGTTACGGAACGGACGCAGGAGATTGGTATTCGGAAGTCCCTTGGGGCACGGAAGAAGGATATTCTGCTGCAGTTTATGATTGAGGCTGGGTCCATTAGTGCTACTGGCGGGATTATTGGGATTATTTTGGGTAGTACGTTGGTGGTTTATATTGGTAAGCTGCTGGAGGTTCGGGCAGCACCTACGTTTTCGTCGATTATGATTTCGTTTTCGATTTCGGTGGCGATTGGGTTGATTTTTGGGTTGATGCCGGCGCGAAAGGCGGCGGGATTGAATCCGATTGATGCGTTGAGGAGTGAATAGAGGTGAATAGAGGTTGTTGTGGGGAGGACGCAAGAGAGAGTCAGAGGCGGGTCCCACGGCAGTGATAAAAACAATCGGGGTAATTTGTGCGCAACTGTCAAACAAGTATGTTTGCCATCTGCGCGCAAATTACCCCGATTGTGTTTTCAATGCCGCAAGACCCGCCTCTGACTCTCTCTTGCTGGTTACAGGCTACATTGAAATATGGATTCTTTTACATATCTCTTTTTGTACCTTTTCCGTGCTTAATAATTCTAAGATGCTTTTTTTCATTGGAAAATGAAGAGCCAAAATTAATCAAGATTGATTTTGTATTTACCACAGTTGAAGATTATATGAATAAAGGATAAAAAAGAAAAATTTGAAATATTATCTTTGAATTCTATCTATACTCTTGTCTCAATTAAAAAATAAAAAAATTTTAATATTTTTTTTAAAATCAAGAAAAAAAATCCCATATTAATAGTGAGAGAAATTATAAATAAAAAACGGAAAGGAGAATGGATAGCCTTTAGAAGAAAACGAACCAGGTGGCAGATCGTAATCAGGTAGTGGGTGTTTGAGAAAGGAAGTACATATGGAGATAAAAAAAGTAAGCGAAGGGTTTGAGGAAAAATGTCATGAGAAATATGATCCGGAGCAGATTCGGGAGCATTGGTTGGAGGTAGACAAAATCATTAAAGACTGCAA
>JAVBLX010000072.1:0-17115 GCA_031553075.1 Acetivibrio sp. | reverse complement strand
TACAACATTCCAATGTACTAAAGTGCGAGTTATAGTTTTTGTGGGGGTGCCCTTAGCAAATTTTTAAAGTCTTAGTTCTTTCGGTGCTTCTACGCTAGCCAGAAATCTTTCGCATGTGAGCCGTTTTCCAAGGAAGCCGTTTCTGGGAGTCATTGACCCACCCGCTCTTTCGGTGTTCGCAACCTATATCTCAGGAGCGTTCTCTCACCGGCTATACACAAAGTTATAACGTAATCACATCGGACATGTCGTAAAGACCGGCTCTCCTACCCGCCAGATACTTCGCTGCCGAAACACTCCCTTTCGCAAATACCGCCTTAGAATAAGCCGTATGCTTAAATTCAATCACTTCATCGATGCCAGCAAATATAATTTCATGTTCCCCAACAATGGTCCCACCCCGAACCGCTGACAATCCCAGTTCCTTTTTATCTCTTTTTTCCCGCACCTGTGAACGGTCATAAACATACTCATACTGATTATTCATTGCCGCATTAATAGAATCAGCCAGAGCTAACGCAGTCCCAGATGGTGCATCAACCTTTTTATTATGATGCTTTTCAACAATCTCCACGTCAAAATCGGCCGGTGCCAGTGTTCTTACTGCATCCTGCACCAACTTTAAGAGCATATTGACTCCCAGAGACATATTAGCCGAACGCAGGATCGCAACCTTATCACTAGCTTTTTTAACCAGCTCCAGCTGTGCCTCCGATAGCCCTGTGGTACAGAGGACGGCTGGGGTCTTAGTTGAAACGGCATATTCCAAAAGTCCTTCTATTGCCTTTGGTGAGGCAAAGTCAATAATGACATCTGCTTCCACATTGCAGTCATTTATATTGGTAAACACTGGATAGCCATTCTCACGGCTGTCATTTAAATCAATTCCTGCCACAATGGCAGCCTCAGCATCTTCCTTTACCATATTGGTAATCGTCTGTCCCATAGCGCCATTGCATCCGTGCATTATTATTTTTGTCATATGCAGCCCTCTCTTATTGTTTTATTAATTTGCTCCCCTTTGTCCGCTCCTGTTTACGTGCAAATAAGGGGAGGTGAAATTGCATTCTTTTTACCTACACCAGACCTGCTGCTTTCAATTCTTTTTCCAGATAATTAGCGTGATCTGCTTCCATTTGAGAAAGAGGCATACGAACTGGACCTGCTTCCATTCCCATCATGTTAAGGGCTTCCTTAACTGGAATTGGATTTACTTCACAGAAAAGGGCTTTACATAATGGAAGATACTTTAACTGAAGTTCCAAACTGCCCTTGGTATCTCCGTCCAGATATTTTGCCACGATGTCATGTGTTTCCTGTGGTGCCACATTTGACAGTACGGAGATAACACCAATACCACCCAATGAAAGAATCGGTACAATCTGATCATCGTTTCCGGAATACAAATCAATTTCTCCATTGGTCAGGCCCATGATTTCTGCTATCTGGGAAATGTTTCCACTGGCTTCCTTGATTCCTACAATATTATCCACTTCATGGAATAATCTGGCTACCGTCTTAGGTTCGATGTTAAGTCCGGTTCTGCTGGCCACACTGTAAAGAATAATTGGAATCTTTACTTCATCTGCAATGGCTTTAAAGTGATTAAATAACCCTGCCTGGGTTGCTTTGTTATAATAAGGGGTCACAACAAGCAGTCCATCGGCTCCGGCTTCTTCGGCTTCTTTGGACATCCAGATTGCCGTTCTGGTGCAGTTAGAGCCTGTTCCAGCAATTACCGGCACTCTCTTGTTTACGTGTTTGATACATTCTTTGATTACATTTATATGCTCTTCCTCGTTGAGAGTGGAGCTCTCTCCTGTGGTTCCGCAGATGATAATGGAATCGGTTCCGTTTTCAATCTGGAAATCAATGAGATCACGTAGTTTTTCGTAGTTCACATCTCCATTTGCATGCATCGGGGTTACAATTGCAACGCCTGCTCCTTTAAAAATTGCCATAATATTATCCTCCAGATTTTTTCTTTATGTAATGGTTAACGTGTTATTTTAACTATATGTTGGCATGACGCATTTTGTTACCAGTGACCTTCTTGCTTCTCACTAAGAAAAGAAAGAGTCGACCATTTACATGCACTGTCCTGGCCGACTCATAAAAAACACTGGTATAAAAAGACACAAACTCTTTTTTCAAAAGAAAATAGTGTCAACCTAACTTATATCCAGTAGCCCTCCATCAGTTAAAACCAATGACAGTGATACGGTTCTTCACCCTATCCCCAGGTACGATACTCACAAGCAATATCGCCCTTCGGCACGGTTACCTTTCGGGAAGCTTCCTCTACGCTTGAGCATATCCACTTCCTTACTGATTAACAATGCGCCTCTACCAATTTTTTTCTATCTTACCTCACCAAAATCCATTTGTCAACCAGGTTCCCCAATTTTCTTTACTTTTCCTGGTCGATTCGGGAAATAGTTTCTACATGCTCCTTTAATCTCGCCGGCATATTTTTGCCGGTGAGTATAATGCGATGTTCATCGGATCGTAATTTTATCAAATTCACAATATCCTCTTCGGTTATAATTCCATAATCAATCAGTCCAAGTATTTCATCCAAAACTAAAAGATCACATTCACCGGTTTCTACAACCTTTTTGGCAAAATTAAAACCATTTAGGATATTCATCCTCTCTTCTTTTTTACATTCCTCTGAAAGATCACAAAACTTTTCATTAGAACGTTCGAATCGGAACAACTTGATTTCCGGCTCCATTTTTTCCAAAGCAGAAAACTCATCAATTCCTTTTCCTTTCAAATACTGGATTACAATTACTTTGTTTCCTAAGCTGGATTCCTTAATGCATTGACCTATGGCCGCCGAGGTTTTCCCTATGCCATCTCCATAGAACACATGAATTCCATTACTCATGCCTGCCTCCCAATCTCTTAACAAACAATTACATTGCAAACCGCCCCTCTTTTTCTATTCCACATACTCCAGCTTGCTTACCGAAACTTCATAGGCTGTTCGTTTTTCCACACTGTCCTCGTTCAGTTTCTTCTGGTATTCCCTGCTTTGGATTCTGCCCCATACGTGGATGTGTCCACCTACGACAAACTTTTCTGCAAATCGGGCATTTCTTCCCCATGAGATACATGGTATATAATCTGATTTTCCATATGGACGATTGACCGCCAGAAGTAAATCTGCAATTTCCCGTCCCAAAGGTGTTTTCCGATAAATTGGTGGTTTACATATGTACCCGTCTAAGAAAATATGATTTGGTGTCTGACTTTCATAATCTTCCTCACACACCGTAATCTCTCTGACAAATACTGAAAGCACTAATTTGTTTTTGTCTTCTTCATGTTTGTTGTAGGACCGAAATTGACCAGCGATTTCTACATAACATCCTTTGTAATCTCTGGTGATGTCCAGTAACCGTTCCGATACCATAATCGGAATAATGTCTGCGGAATCACTGAGGCGTTTTACCTCAATGTTCAAATAATAGAAGCCTTCCCCAAACACTTCATGACTGAACTCAAAATCGCTCACTACTCTCCCTGCAATCTCAACCTGATTGTTGTCAAATACTTTGTCTGTCATCTGTATGACTCCTCTCTCTTTTTCGAATATGTATTTCTTTGTGCATGAAAAAACTGTTTCCCTACAGTTCCAAGAATTTGAGCCCCCAAAATTCTCAAATCCAAAGAAATTTAAAATCTATGATTATTAAAATTTCTATGATTATTAAATAATGTAGTTTTAAAATACAAAACTCATCAAATTCTTGGAATTATATTTTTCATACTTGCCACACATTAACTATATTCGAAAATGAGCCAAAACAAAATCAAAATCGTATGACAGAATTCGTCAAATCTTATTGATTACCAAGGGCAAACGCTTCATGAACTGCATTCATTGCCTCGTCAACATACTTCTCATCGATGAGTACCGTAACGCGAATTTCTGAAGTTGAAATTTGTTTAATGTTTACATTGGCATCATAAAGAGCTTCAAACATTTTTGCAGCTACGCCTGCGTGAGTCATCATTCCTGCGCCAACAACAGACACTTTAGCCACATTTTTTTCTACTTCTACACTGGCGCATTTTAAGCTTCCGTCTCTGTGACGTTCAATAATTTCCAGTGCTTCGTCGGCAGCATCTTCTGCAACTGTGAAGCTGATATCCTTGGTTCCGTTACGTCCAACAGACTGTAGAATAATGTCGACATTTATATTATGATTTGCTAAATGATTGAACAATTTAAATGCAACTCCTGGCTTATCTTCCAATTCTGTAACCGCAATACGGGCTGTATTTCTATCACATGCTACTCCACTTACCAGCATTTTTTCCATTTTTGTTACCTCCTTAACAATAGTTCCTTCATGATTATTGAGACTTGAACGTACCACAAGCTTTACACCATATTTTTTTGCCATTTCTACGGAGCGGTTATGAAGCACTCCAGCACCTAAGGATGCCAATTCCAACATTTCATCGTATGTAATTTCATCCAGTTTTCTGGCTGTTTTTACGATTCTTGGATCGGCAGTATAAACACCATCCACGTCAGTATAGATTTCACAAACATCAGCCCGTAAGGTCGCTGCAAGGGCTACGGCTGTGGTATCAGAGCCACCACGTCCCAGTGTTGTATAATCATCATACTTATTGATTCCCTGGAATCCGGTGATGATGACTATCTTCCGGTTAGAAAGTTCATTTTTAATACGGTCGGTATCCATCCGTTTTAGTCTTGCATTGGAATAAGTGGCCGTGGTGTTCATGGCTACCTGAAATGCATTTAAGGAAACGGCTGGTACACCAAGGGCATCCATTGCCATTGCCATTAAAGCAACCGAAGTCTGCTCGCCAGTGGTGAGAAGCATATCCAGCTCTCTTTTTGAAGCATTTGGATTAATATCCTTTGCCTGCTCTAACAGTACATCGGTGGTTTTTCCCATTGCTGATAATACCACTACAACCTGATGTCCTTTTTCATAATCCTGGATACATCTGCGAGCAACATTAAAGATTCTCTCTTTATCGGCTACGGATGTTCCACCAAATTTCTTTACAATTAGCATATTTCCCCTATCCTTTCTAAAGTTCTAAAAATTTATCAATCAACTGGTAACCTTCAGAGAAGAAATTACCACTGGATTTTCCATCTTTTTCGTTATACTGCCAAGTTTCTTCCCGGTTTTCCCGACTGTCAAATAACAGATATGGCACAGGATCACTGGTGTGGGTCCTTAAGGCGATGGGTGTTGGATGGTCAGGCATGATGAGCATGCGGTATGCTATTCCTGCTTGGTCCATGTCCTCTTTTACGACCCGGATAACCTTTTGATCCAGGTTTTCAATCGCTGTCAGCTTATTTTCCAGACTTCCCTGGTGTCCCATCTCATCTGGCGCTTCAACATGGACATAAACAAAATCAAATCCATCTTCCACCAATGCTTTGACCGCTGCTTTGGCTTTTCCTTCATAATTGGTATGTAAAGTACCATCGGCACCTTCTACCGTAATGTTGGTCATTTCCGCCCCAACCGCAATTCCCTTGAGCAGGTCTACGGCTGAAATCATCGCCCCCCGTTTACCAGTTTTCTTTTCAAAAGAGTCCAGTGCAGGTCTCGTTCCAGCTCCCCAAAACCAGATGGAGTTGGCCTTATTTAAGCCCTTGTTCGCTCTTTCTATATTAAGTGGGTGGTTGTTTAAAATGTCAAAGCTCTTTTTCATCATATCCTTCAGGACTTCATCCTGAGGAAGATACTCCCCAATGACCCGGGTAAGAATGTCATGAGGTGGCGTCAGTTCCACTACTTCGCCTTTATCCCAAATGGTCAGGTGACGATAGCTGGTTCCTGGATAAAATTTGTAAACATCATTTTCCAGCTGTTCTTTTACGGCATTGATTAAGACAGTGGCATCCTCTGTAGAAATTTCGCTGGCACTGTGGTCAATGATGGTTTTCTCTTCATACGACTCTTCTTCCGATACCGTTACTACATTACAACGAAGGGCAATGTCGGTATCTTTCATCGCTACCCCGATGCTTAATGCTTCCAATGGTGAACGCCCGGTATAATACTTCTTCGGATTGTAGCCCAGTACTGCCAGATTGGCTGTGTCACTTCCAGGGCTCATACCCTCGGGAATGGTATGAGATAATCCAATTTCGGAGTGTTTTGCCAGTTCATCCATCATAGGGGTATTGGCGTGCTCCAAGGATGTTTTCCCGCCCAATGCCGAAATGGGTTCATCGGCCATGCCATCTCCTAATATAATTATATACTTCATTTTAACCCTCATCTCTTTATTCTCCCGGAAATCCCCTAAGTTATGGGGATTTCCGGAGGGTGTCTTTAGATTTTTAACTTTGTTTTTTTAATTCTTTACTTCTATTTTTGACTTTCTAATTAACTTTCTAATTAACTTTTTAATTATTAACCTTTTAATTTTATCTTTTTTAACTTTTTTATTTCAAATTTTTTATTTTAGCTTTTCATTTAAACTTTTCAATTCAATTTTTTATTTTATTTTTTTCTAATTTAATTAGGCATTTTGTATACTATTTAATCTTATCAAATTCTTGCTAGAATTTCATCATGTTTTACAAAAATTTAGCAAGAAATATACACGCTTTCTGTTGTACCAAGTTTAAAATCCCGCCCGAATCATGCTACGAACCGCTAAATTCTTGGCTTTTTCCTTGTAATCTCTTTCCGAGAGGAGATCTGTTACAAATCCAAAATCACCCTCTATATCTGCATGAATTTCCTCAATATGACCAAATACCTCTCTGGCTTTATCTGCCTCTTCACTAGCTACTCTTACAAAGAAACGATGCTCCATTTCATTAATATCGGCCAGCTCCAGCTTCTTACTGCTCCAAATGGTCATAATATTGGTTCCCAGATGCTTGGTTGCATCTACCACATCAGAAACAACGGCACTGGCAGTTGGCAATTTTCCGGCACCTGCTCCGTAGAACATTACGTCCCCGAGAAGATTTCCTTTCACAAAAATCGCATTGAACACATCGTTTACACTGTACAATGGGCTGTCGCTCTTTATCATCTTAGGGGCGATAATAGCAAACACCTTATCTCCCACCTTTTTACTGGTTCCAAAGATTTTAATCGCTGCCCCGATTGCTTTTGCATAGGCAATGTCGGCATCAGTAATCTTGGTAATTCCTTCGGTATAAATATCTTCGTGATCTACCTGCATTCCATAGGCAAGAGAAGTGAGGATGGCAATCTTGCGGCAGGCATCGTAGCCTTCTACATCGGCTTCCGGATTGCGCTCAGCATATCCTTTTTCCTGTGCTTCTTTTAAGGCCACTTCATATGGGCAGCCTTCACTTGTCATCTTGGTTAATATATAGTTTGTGGTACCATTTAAGATACCGGTAATTTCTTCGATTTCATCAGCAGTCAGAGACTGGTTAAGTGGGCGAATAATGGGAATCCCTCCCCCTACGCTGGCTTCAAATAAGAAGTTTACGCTTTTTAGCTTGGCAATCTTTAACAATTCAGCACCGTGCTTTGCTACCAATTCTTTGTTGGAGGTGCAGACACTCTTTCCTGCTTCCAGAGCACGCTTTACAAAATCATAAGCAGGATTGACTCCGCCCATGGTTTCTACTACAATCTGTACGTCCGGGTCGTTGGCAATGATATTGTAGTCGTGTACCACCTTATCTTCCATGGGGTCTCCCGGAAATTCTCTTAAGTCCAAAATATACTTTACATCAATTTCCTGTCCGGCACGCTTTGTAATACTTTCCTTATTGGTTCTAAGTACTTCTACTACTCCTGAACCAACGGTACCGTACCCTAATACGCTTATATTTATCATGGCTTCCTCCTGAATACTTTTTTCTTAACTCCCATTTGCCTTGGCTTTATTACAGTCTGGCTTTATCATGCCCTCTCACACTTCGGCTTATTCTCTGGCCAATATTTTCAGGGAGCGAATGCCATCAAGAGCCTCAATGGCATCCAGCATCGTCATAACATCCTCTGTGGTGGAATATATTTCCACACTGATTGTAAGGGGCGCAACCCCATTAATGGGAATGCTTTGATTGATGGTCAGGACATTGGCGCCGCTGTGGGCTACTTCATTTAAAACCAGGGACAGATTCCCTGGTTCATCATCCATCTGCATCATGAAGGTGATGGTCTTTCCTCTGGCATTGTCCGTGAAGGGAAGGACATCATCTTTATATTTATAGTAAGAACTGCGACTAATGCCTACTGCATCAGTCGCCTCCTGTACTGTCATGGCCTTTTCCGAATCCAGTAGCCGGTTTGCTTCGACTACTTTTATAAGGACTTCGGGAAGGGCTTTTTTCTTTACAATAAAATACTTATCTTTGTCGCCTTTCTTTTCCATGGGTATCCCCTCTCCAATTTCTTCATATGTCCATTCCAGGCTGCTGTATTTTAAATCAGCTTTCTAAACTTTCCAGACTTTTGTTTTATAAGCTTTCTTCGCTTATTTGCTGATTTATATTGTTCTCAATTGCTTCAGCTTCAGCTTTTTGCATTGTTTTTTCATTTCTTCTCTCCCATCTGCACACGTACAAATCAGGGGCGTTTTTTCTTCCACACTTACTTCTTCTCAATAAACCCTTGTGCTTTTAATAATTCCGCACATAATACTGCTCCACCAGCTGCTCCGCGTACGGTGTTGTGAGAAAGTCCGATAAACTTGTAATCATATACGGTGTCTTCTCTTAAACGTCCCATGGATACGCCCATTCCATTTTCGAAGTCTACATCCATATTTACCTGTGGACGGTTATCTTCTTCTAAGTACTGGATGAACTGCTTTGGTGCACTAGGAAGGTCAAGCTCCTGTGGCAGTCCTTTAAAATTAACCCAACGTTCAAGAATTTCTTCTTTGGTTGGTTTTTTATCAAAAGATACAAATACGGCTGCCGTGTGACCATTGAGAACTGGTACACGGATGCACTGGGTTGTGATAACCGGACCGTCAGCTTTTTCGATTTTACCATCTACAACTTTTCCCCACAGACGAAGTGGCTCCTGTTCACTCTTTTCTTCTTCGCCACCAATGAATGGAATGATGTTTTCAACCATTTCCGGCCAATCTGCAAAGTTTTTACCAGCTCCTGAAATTGCCTGATAGGTGGTTGCTACAACAACCTTTGGGCCAAATTCTTTTAATGCGGTTAATGCTGGTGCATAACTTTGGATGGAACAGTTTGGTTTTACGGCTACAAAGCCTTTCTTGGTACCAAGACGTTCTCTTTGAGCATGGATTACTTCAAAATGCTCTGGATTGATTTCGGGCACTACCATTGGCACGTCTGGGGTCCATCTATGGGCACTGTTGTTGGAAACAACTGGTGTTTCAGTCTTTGCATAGGCTTCTTCGATTGCTTTGATTTCGTCCTTGGTCATATCTACGGCACTAAATACGAAATCCACTTCTGCTGCCACGGCTTCTACTTCATTTACATTCTTAACCATTAATTTCTTTATGGCTTCTGGCATTGGAGTAGACATCTTCCAGCGATTTCCTACAGCTTCTTCGTATGTCTTGCCTGCACTTCTTGGGCTGGCAGCCACTAAGGTTACTTCAAACCATGGGTGATTTTCCAATAAAGCAATGAATCTCTGTCCTACCATTCCGGTACCGCCGAGGATACCAACTTTTAACTTATCGCTCATAATACTACTCCTTTTCCTTAACCAATCTATTTGTTTTTCCTGTGCGGACATTTGTCTCGTTGAGAAATATGGTACACTATCTTATGCCAAAAAACAACAAAAAATTACTGGTAACTCTAAATTTGTTAAAATTTTATAGGAAAAAGATAAAATGCACAAGGGGTTTGTGCATTTTTCTTTCTTGCTATTATTAAGTATTAAGTTTCTACTATTAAGTTTCTATTATTCAGTTTCTATTATTCAGTTGCTATCAATAAACAGACCGTCTCTCTAATTATAATTGGTTTTTTCCAGATTCTCACGATACCTTGCCAGTAATTCTTTCAAACTCTCCATGTCCTCTACCAGATTTGCCATATTACGAAGCTTAGAGGAATGTGGATAACTTGAAGTATACCATGCTACGTGTTTGCGCATCTCTCGAATTCCAATATAAGGACCTTTAAACTCGACTAATAGGTTTGCATGACGTAACATCATGGCAATTACTTCATCAATATCCGGTTTGGGCAAAATCACACCCTGTTCCAGGTATTCTTTTATCTGGTGGAATATCCAGGGATTTCCCTGTGCACCTCTGGCAATCATGATACCATCACAGCCCGTTTCTTCCAGCATTCGTTTCCCGTCTTCCGGCGAGTTGATGTCACCGTTTCCAATTACCGGTATGGATACAGCTTCCTTTACCTCTTTAATGATGCTCCAGTCAGCCTTCCCATGGTAAAACTGTTCTCTGGTTCGACCGTGAACAGCAATGGCTGCACCACCGTTTGCTTCTATGACTTTAGCTATCTCTACAGCATTACGGTCGTCCTCACCAAAGCCTTTTCGAATTTTTACCGTGACCGGCTTTTGAATCGCGGTAGAAATCGCTTTTACAATTTCACCGACCCGTTTCGAATCTTTCATCAACGCCGAACCTTCTCCATTATTAACTACTTTCGGTACGGGACAGCCCATGTTAATGTCCAGAATATCAAAATTCCGTTCTTCTATTCGCTTTGCCATCTCACTCATGATCTTAGGGTCAGAACCAAACAGCTGCAAAGCAATCGGACGTTCTTTTTCATCTATAGTAATAAGAGGCTCCGTGTTTTTGTTATTATATAGGATTCCTTTGGCACTGACCATCTCCGTGCATAGAAGGCTGGCTCCCTGCTCCTTACAAAGAAGCCGGAAGGGAAGATCGGTTACACCAGCCATTGGGCCAAGAGATAATATGCCGGGAATGGTTAAATTTCCAATTTGTAAGGTCTTTTTGATTTCTATCATAACATCCTCATTTGATCTAAATAATTTTGGGTAAACTCTTTTATCTAAATAATTTTTAGTAAATTCGTAGATATTATTTTAGAATATTATTTTTAAAAATGCAATCAATCTTTTTTTCATAAAAATTTATAGTACCTTTTGCCAATAAAGCATAACCACTCTGAGGAACAAGAGCCAACAAAGGTTTGGTCTAAAAGATGATGCTGCTACTGATAAGTTTTAGCGAGCGTTTCGCTTCATCCCCAAGCAGGCCTGGTTTTTGAGCAAATTCTTCTAACAGTATTTTGCTTTTTTCCATTGGAAATGCAGATAGGCATAAAATGGACTTCCAAAAAATAATTTCATCTGATTCATGTCTTTTTATAGTTTGATAAATAATTTCTACATTTTCTTCTGTCACCAGACAAGGATTATAGAATACCATAAAACCAATAGCATCCAGCAACTCTCTAATTTTAATTTTATCATCGCCTTGTAACGTCTGCATAAGGATAGGAATGATGCTGCTATCCATCTTCCCTAAAGTCCTGGCGATTATGTCTCGGGGCAGAGGATAGGACTTTTTTGCAGAAATCTTTCCTGGCAGTTTTTTATGCTGATTGTTTCCTATTCTCCCGAGGTAATTTATCATTTTTTCGGCTGTAGAAGAATTACCTTTTTCCAGAGTCTCGCAAATGGCAATTTTAGTATATAGACTCTTTTCAACGACAAGCTGGGAAAGCAGCTCGTCCGCAGCAATATCTACGCTTTTTGTCAACTGCATAGCAGCAGCTGTCCTCGTAGTGCTTGTTTTAGAGTGCAGGCATTCTATTAATTGATCTAGCATAAGACCATTCAATATTTCAATATCCTCAGATGAAGCCATACCTCTTTTTTGCAACTCTTCTGTCGTGCTTTTCAAACTGATGTCCTCCTTGCAGTTTATCTTACTTTATAATTCCTCCATGAAAGCGACACTCATAAATGAGAGTACCTTCGTAAAGAATTTCTTCACAGCCATCATACCACTCAAAATCTCCATCCGCTTTACAGTGGTAAGTATAATTACCATTCTGATAGAATGCAGGACCACGGAACGGACTGTCAAATGGTACTGCAGATAAGGCTTCTTTTAAAAAGTCACCGCTAAATGGCTCTCCGATTACACGGCCGTAATAATTCATGCACCAGAGCGGTGTTTCATTTTTCCATATGGCCTCTTCGCCCCCAAACCGTTCTCCTCCCAGATAAGTATCGTAATAGTATAGATCTTCTTCCTGGTAGTCTAAATCATGAGAGCATCGTCTGCTTGCTTTTGTTTCTTCTCCATGTCCGGCATAACAGGCTCTTTTGGCTCGAAGAAGAAATTGTATGAGATCGTCTTGACTGTGTGTCTCATTGTTCAACAACCGTATGGTGCAATCACCTTCGTCTTTTAAAAGCCTGTCCAACGAAATTTTGTAGAACTCGCTTAGCTGAATCAGTTTGTCAATATCAGGATAAGACTGACCAGATTCCCATTTCCCAATTGCCTGCCTGGATACTGCCAGTTTCTCGGCCAGGCTTTCCTGAGATATCCCTTTGTTCTTGCGTAATACTTGCAATTTTTGTGCTATGTTCATTTTTACTCCAATCTGCCTGCTTCAGCAGGCGTATAAATCAGATGGTTGAAAATAAATCCTTTTAACCATACACCCCACCTCGCACCTCTGTGTGCGTATGTATTATCAATACTTTCGTCGATGCAGAACAAGAAAGATTCATGGTTATCCATAACATATTACATTATCCTTCTTGTATAAAAACATAGCAAATATTATATCAATGTACTACCAAGTAATCGTGTGCATTTTGGCTACCATTGGTTGCTTCTTACCCAAAGCGTCTAAGTCAGCAGTCTGCTTTAGTCCATTTTTAGTCTATTTTTAATCTGTTTTATAATTTCCTCTACCACTACGGCAAGACCTTTGCTGTCTCGCCGGAACGATCCATTTCAATAGAGATATTTATGTTTATACACCTTTTTTCCAGCTTCTTAGCACTGACAATCTGGCTCCTGCCGGTTTATCCCCATGCTCTTTATCCAGGCAGGAATAGATGTTGAGCTGCTCGCAAGGCATTTCTTCACATTCACCACAATGCTTGTAGCCCTTACTCTGGCAGCATGATGCCACTGGACATTCTCCATGAAAGGGATGCCCGTTTGTTTCGATACAACCACCACAATTACAAGGCCCTTTAAATTCACATCCCTTACAGAGAAGACCGCAACGAGACTGAACCGTGAGGAGGTCTGCAATCGTAAATTCCTTCTGCTCTCCTTCAATCCATAAAGAAACCCTTTCGGTAATAAATTCAATAATACAGTAATTAGGATCATCTTTCCCATTTGGAAAATGTTCAATGAACCAATCTCTCCAAAGCTCATGCTTTATGTCTTTATCGGTCCGAATCCGGGCTTTTCCCACCAAGGTAACGTTATCTCCTTCCTGCCGATAGCAGACACTTGCTTTTTCATTCGCTAAGATACGCTTTGCTTTACTTACATCCAAAGCAGTGGAAAACCAGACTTTCAATATTCCTTCTGTCCGGATGGATGAAATCGTGGAAACGGATGGATAGCCAGCCTCGTCAATTACTCCTATGTAGGCATCGGTAGCATTGTTTACTATGACATTGGCTTTTTCAAAAATGTTAGCGTTCATGATTTTTCCTCCTGAATATGATTAAAATTTCCATTAAATATGCCAATACCTATACACCTATTGTTTGTGTATTCGCATACTTATGCTTCCCCATCATAATACCCAGTGCAACCAGACAGCAGTATGTCATGTTTCCTTATACTGATTCAGAATTTTTTCCGCCATTTCCTTGATCTCTTTCCGCAGCTCCAGCGGCCCAAGAATTTCGACCTTATCACCAAACCCCAGAATCCAACCTAAAATATATTCTTTATTGGTATAGCCCATGGAAACCCACAATCCATCTTCTCTTTCTTCATAACAGTAAAATCCATATTCTTCAATCAATCGGTAACGAACACTTTTGTCAAAAAGAAGCTCAATCCTGTTGTTGTCCGGAAAGGCATCTTCACCACTGGCTTTTTCCTGAGGGACTGGTCGCAGTGAAAAACCTTCCTGGGTCAACCCAAGATTCCAAAGTCGATTCAATTTAAACCGCCTAAAATCCTTTTTATCACAGCACCAGCCAAATACATACCATGCATTCCAGCGGAATTCGATAAAATAGGGTTCCATTTTGCGTTGTACCTCTCCCTTTTGATAATAGTAATCAAAATAAATAATCCGTCTCTCTTCTATCGCCTGCTTCAGCAATGAGATTTTTTCAGAAAGACTCGCCTTATAATGAGAGGATAAATCAATCACGACACTGTCTTTCAGCGACACAACAGCATTACTGTCCGGTGACAGCTTCATAAGAAGATTCTCAAAATTACTGGTCTGGGATATGGAATCCATACCTTTGAGAGCTGCCACCAAGTCTTGCAATTCCTTTGCCGTTAAAACATTTTTATTGATTTTGTATCCCTCCATAATGGATATTCCCCCATCACTCCCCCGAGTGGTAACAATAGGAATTCCCGCCTGGCACAAGGTGTCAACATCCCGCATAATCGTTCTGCGAGAAACTTCAAACCGCTCTGCCAGATAGGGAGCTGTAATTTTTTCATTTTGCAATAGTATAGTAAGAATGCCCATCAGACGGTCAATTTTCATACAGTACCTCTTTTCATATAGTACCTCTTTTCATATAGTACCTCTATTTATATAGTACCTCTTTTTATATAGTACCTCTTTTTATTTTACATGAACTCTCGTTAAATATTAGCAAGTTTGCAATGATGCAGACTACAATAGGAACCACCAAAAGATAGGCGCCATTCTCCACCTGGTAAGTTACCAATGCCGTACCACTCACATCTGTCTCAAGGGCAACGCAACCGTAAAAAACAAAATTCCATACACCATGAAATAGGATACCGCCCAGCAAGCTCCCACTCTTAAATACAATTCCACAGAGAAGAATTGCCAATACAAAAGTATAAATAAATATAGCTACAAGTTGACCTGCACCCTTCGCCCCGGGAATATGCAGCAAGGTAAAAATGATACTGCTTATCCACATACCTTTCATCTTTCCCAAATGATGATCCACTGTCTTCCACATAATTCCCCGGAAAATAATTTCCTCTGCAACTCCTGCTCCAATTCCATAATCAATAAACGCTTGCAGTAAACGAAGCCCCCACTCCTCTCGAGTCGCCAGATACCAGTCACCTTTAAAAATAAGAACGGTAAACATGATTATGATAAATGGTAACATAAATAAAAAAAGGAATGTTTTATCGAAAGGTTTATTCGGTTTTCTGAGTCCAAAATCGGTCAGCTTTAAATGTAATATTTTTTTTGTGTAAAGGGTCACACTGCCCAAAACCAGTAACAGGTATGTGATTGTATTTACCAATATATAAAGAATGTGGCTAAGTGCACCTTCTGGAACCATCTCATAAATTGCCGCTCCTGCCATCATTCCTATGATTTCACTCAGGTATAAAACTATGACCAAAAGGAAAATATCTCTAGCTGCTTTTAAGTATTTCATCTGTAACTCCCCTCTATGTTTTTATCATTACTCTTTTATGGTATACTACCAGAAAATGAAGAAACTTTGTTTATCAATACTTTGAAATTTATTTGGCATATAATCAGAGCTCTTTCTATCTGAGACTCTTAAATATGAAATCTTTTCATAATACAATGGAGACGAGTGAAACCGTCTCCATTGTGTGCCATCCTGATTAATTATTCTTTAGCATTTTGCTAGCATGCTCATCTACAATTTTTTTATTCATTTCTAAATATCCGGGAACCGCTGTTAACTGTTCGAAATCTATATCTTCACAGTTCACCCACCATTGTGGCAAATTGTAAGTGGTATGAGCAAATGCTTGGCAGTTACTACACCATATCCATAGACCACCTTTTTGGCTTTCTTCCTTCCAACGGTGCATATAAATATGTGCTTGCACATTATTACATATTGGACATAAAAAAGGTACTTTCGTTTCTTCTCTTTTTTCATAACAATCAACAACATCAAGAATTTTATCATCAGCATCGTTCCACATATTACCTACCTCCTTTTATATAATCTTCCAGAGCATCTCCTGCAGAGTACGCTGTAGATTCTGGTGCTAATCCGCCTTTCAAATAGCTTCTTGCATGATTCAACTCATGAGCAATCGTATTTGCTAACTCTACTTCAGAAACAAACGCTGATGGGCCAAGAATTATTGTTGTCGGATCGCTTTTTAGTATCTTTCCAGGACCTTTTAAATGGTTGGGGTCAATTACAACTTTAATTTCTTTTCCTGACGCCTTTAAATTTATTCCATATTTTTTAACTACTGCTTCAACATATATATCTGGGTTTAATGACATTTCATATGTTTTTCCAATTGGGGCAACTTGATTACCATATCTGTATCTTACATCGCCTGTACTTGTTGTTGATTTACTACTTTCACCAACTCCCTTACTTACTGTAATTCCCTTATTACCAAAAGCTTTTTGTCCATTCTTTACACCCTTTACTTTGGGTGCAGCCTCTTTTACCGATATCCCTTTTGCCGCAAAACCAGCCATTAATGTCGCAAATCCGAGAATTACATCTCCCCAGCCTTTTTCCAGGTTATAGCCACTCTTCTTTCCGACAATTTTCTTTTCCCATTCTTCCAGAAATTCGAAATCCTTTTCTGTAAGCATATGATTTTTCTCATTATAATCAATTCTTCCTACTCCCAATGCATTTTGTAATGTATTAAAGGTCTGATCATCATATGAGCCGCTTCGCTCCGCATTGGCAATTGCCTGGATAGCATACAGCCGGTTTAAGTCTTCCTCATATTTTTCTGCATTACTAAGCAACCGATTCATTGAGACTCCACCTGTTATCCTGGCTTCTTCCTTCAACCACAGAATGGCCGCTTTCCGTTTTTCTTCGTCCTGCCACCAATAAGGAGAGAAGTAATCACCAGATTGATTCCAGTACTCCTGATAATTTTTAGGACCTTCTTTACTTACCTGCATCATTTCCAGATTCAGCGTCTTGACCGTTTCAGCATAAGTCCTTCGTATTTTCATGGCAAGAG
>JAVBLX010000048.1:0-17186 GCA_031553075.1 Acetivibrio sp. | reverse complement strand
CTTTGCGGGTCGAGTTCGATGGACATCCTTGTCCACTCACTCTAAAATGCCCGTCCATGGGCATTTTCCCCTAGGTTATCGAAGATTCGTCTAAAAACCCCTAAACCTGCTCCAAATGGAGTGCTTTCCACCACCAAGTCTCTTTTCTGCGCCCTTTCCATTGCCCCTCATCCAGCTGTTTTTCTCAGATTAAATTTTACTAATTGAATCAAGATTAATAAAACAAGATAAAAAAACGATAAAAAAACAAGACTAATAGTAAGTACTTGACATGCAGCGATTCGAAAATCCGTTTGCGGTCAAGCTATTTACAATTAGTCTTACTTTTATCTACAACAATTTATGCAAGAAACTTCCGGGTATCCACATACATACACGCCCCCCGTTAGTCATAAAACCTACCGGCTGAGAATACCAGCAGCCCAGGAAAGGTTCGGCGGGAACGTGGGGGATGGGAGGGAAAAAAATCCATTCCGTAGCAGGGCTAGAAGGTCTTGGGCAAAGCTTCGATACCGTAGGGAGTCGAGGCACGGATGCCGAGACAGGGCGATTGGTGCACGGATGCACCATGGAGCCCGGCCCATAAACAGCCACTGTCTAGCTGCTTTGCCCTAGACCTTCTTGCCCTGCGAAGGTGGATTTTTTTCCATCCCATCCCCACGTTCCCGCCGAACCTTTCCTGGGTTGCGTCCGGTTTTCACAACCCAGTTTAACACTAACTCCCAAGGAAGCATGACAAAAGAGCCATTGCAACGCAACAGCCCCTTTTTCTTACAACGATCCCAAAACCTGAATCGCCTTATCTTTTACAATCGGTTCCAAATGCTCCTCAAAATACGGATAGGTCACATAAGAAGTACGTTCCGCCCTTCCATACTCTGATATAACATTGCATATCTTATTAAACTCTTCTGGTGTATGACTAGATTTGCTAATCACCAAATAATAACGGTTTGTTGCCCCATCCTTATAAACACTGTTAGCCCCCTGGTAGGAGTATACAATGTGAGAAGCCAGCCGCGAAATCTCACTCAATGCACCAAAGGAAAAAACCTTTGTCAGATTAGTGTGAACGGCAATTGGCTTCGCCTCGCTTTTATCCGTCGGGTTATCCTTTTGGTGGATGGCCTGGTTGAGAGGGATAAAGTCATTTGAGCCAGAAGAAATCATATCTCCTGGGTCTCCGCCCAAAAGCTCGCTTAATTGGTCGTAACAATGAAGGATTTCGTCTGCATAGGCATTATCATCTTCGGATTCGGATAAGGAATAATCATTTATTTCCTGTTCAGGTGAAAAATTGGAAAAACGGGTATCCAGTTCATCTGGATCCTCCACCTTGGTAATAACAAGTACCAGACATTCCGCACTAATTGGAATGGCTTCAATCATTAGAGGGATGTCATCGGCCTCAAATCCAAACTGGTAGGAAGCCTGCTGCATCATGTCACGGAATAATTCCTTTGCTTTTTCGGTACCATAGGCTAGCTCACTTATGCGGAGCTGGCGGTCCAGTAAATCTTTTTTACTGAGAGTACATCGGATCTGAGTATCACTGATTTTTTCTATCTTCATTAAATCACATCCTTTTCAATTATATCGGATTTCCGATATGCAATATTAACTTGGCTTATGTGTGATTGTATAAAAAGTATAAGATATATTGGCCATAAAGTCAATAAAATGTCGTGGCGTAATGGGACAATTGACCTATTGACATTGCTGATAAAAAATTTATAATACCACTGTGAGGTAAAAAAACGAAAGGAGAGAAGGTAATACCATTATATGGTTTGAGAAATACGATGTTGTTTGTCAACTTGGAACGGGGGGAACCGGAACGGTGTTTCTGGTACGGCATAAGCAGCTGGATTGTCATCGTGCAATCAAGCGGATTCCTAAAAATGCCAGAATAAAAAACCAGTTGATAAATGAGGCACACATCTTAAAGAATCTAAGACATCCCAACATTCCTATTATACACGATATTGAAGAAGATAATGATTATTTTTATATCGTTGAGGAATATGTGGAGGGTCAATCATTAAGAGCCATCAGGCTCAGTCAAAGTTATTTTCGAGAGAGTAGGATTGTTGAAATTTTAATTCAACTTTGCGACGTTCTTAATTTTTTACATTCCAGGAAAGATGCAATTCTATACTTAGATTTAAAACCGGATAATATTATTATGTCCGGCAAGGGGATAAAACTCATTGATTTTGGTACTGCAATTTTTGTAAATAAATCAGAAGAGCGAACACAGTCTTTTGGCACCAAAGGTTTTGCGGCACCAGAGCAATACGGTTTAAATCACGTAGACGAAAGAAGCGACATATATGGACTTGGCGGTATTATTTATTTTCTTATCACAGGTGAAATATATAGGGGAACAAAAGAAGATTGGAAACGAATGGAGCAAACGTTTCACTGCTCAAAAAAACTAAAAAAAATTATAAAAAAATGTCTTCGGGTTCTTCCGGGGCAAAGATACTCTTCCGTATTGGAATTGAGAAAACATTTGGAGAGAATTTGGAAAAAGAAAGGTATACCAGAGGCAGATAAAAAGGCACCTCACATAATTGCTGTTGCTGGGAATCTTTCCCGAATTGGGACAACCCATATTAGTCTGATGATTGCCGCTTATCTCAGTCAGAGAGGGATAAAGGTAGCTTATGTGGAAGTGAATGAAAACAGGATTGTTAAGCAATTGACAAACTCCTTGAAAGGGAAAACACCTTTCTTGATGGTTCGGGGTACCCTTGAGGTAATTCAGAACCGATATGAAGAAGAGTCCTATGAAATATTAATATGCGATTATGGCTTTTGGAGCTGTAAAGAAAATAAATATCCAGGAGCGTATTTTTCAGAAGAAAGCAAGGCATATCAGGAAGCTTATTTTTCAGAAGAAAGCAAGGCATATCAGGAAGCTTATCTTTCAGAAGAAAGCAAGGCATATCAGGAAGCTGATCTTTCAGAAGAAAACAAGAAATATCAGGAAGCTGATCTTTCGGAAGAAAACACGGAATATCAGGAAGCTAATCTTCAGAAGGGAGGCAAGAAGCTCCAGGATGCACATTTTCTGAAGGGAGATAAGAAGCTTCTTGTAGTGGGAGGAAAACCTTGGGAGCAAGGAGAATGGCCTCATATGGATGAGGATGTGATTTGCTTAATTAACTTTATGGGAGGCAGAGACTTTTTTGCCTTATCCAGGCAACACAAAAATCAGAAATGTGTTCGGGTCCCATTTGAACCGAATTACTTAAAACCTCCAAACAATCCAATTATCAGAGAGTTTATGAAGGAGATATTGGATGAGATTTTGGAAACATAAATCTGAAACGGGGAAACCTCCTATGCTAATCGGGATTGCAGGTGCGAAACGAGGTGTTGGTGTAACACATATCTCAGTACTCTTAGGTGAGTATCTGGAGATAGAAAAAGGCGCAAAAACCGCAATTCTGGAGTGGAATTCACATGGAGATTTTGAATGGATGGAGGCCGCCTGTTCTGGAAAAGGCGAAAAGGTGTTTTCTTATAGAGGGGTTGATTACTTCGGAAGGGTAGAAGAGAACCAATTGGAAGATATTTTGGCAAAAGGATACTCCTATATCATTTTTGATCTTGGCGAAATAAAACAAAAGCACAAAAAGATTTGGGAAATGTGTCATAAAAAGGTACTGGTAGGAAATCCTGCGCTGTGGAAAAAGGGGGCATTTTTTCAAATGGCGGGTGGATTGGCAAAAGAAAAGATCACATTGTTATATCTTTTAAATCTGTCAGAAGATGAATTTGTATCTTCTGAATTACATGGACACAATGGTACCAAGATGGAATTTAAGAATAAAATTATCCATTTAGGATATTGTCCTTTCGGAAAAAAGCCATCAAAAAAAATGGAGAATCTTTTTGAGATAATTAGAAAGGCATAGGTAGATTGAGAAAGAAAACAAAACAAGGGATTAAAATCGGACTGCTTTTTGTTATGATGTCCGCACTTGTTTTCTCCGGGATTTATGCTTACTGGAAATATGAACAGAAGAAGGAAATGAAAGCAGCAGATCTGACCGAAAGGGCGAGTCAGGCGGAAGCATCTTCCCAACTCTTTTCAGAGGGGGAGCTTACCGATGATGTGCGGATTCATAAGTATACTTTTATTCATTTGACCGAACGGATGAAAAAGGGTGACTTTATTGATATTCGAATTTCATTTTCCAATGGAGGAGATTTCATACTTCTGTCAAAAAAGCAGATTGCAGATATTTCCTATGGAAATCCGGAGACAGGAGAAGAAAATGCACTCTGGCTCTACGTGGCGGAGGAAGAAATCCTGCGTCTGTCCAGTGGTGTGGTAGATGCTTATTACAATGAAGGAAGCAAGATATATGCTATCCAGTATGTTTCAGAAGAACAGAAAGAGGCATTTGTGAATTATCCAGTCAATCAAGTCGTGAAGCAACTGATTGAGGACGATCCCAACATTGTGAAAAAAGCAGAAAACGTGTTGGAGTGGGGCATGTGGAATGAAATAAGCAAAGAAAACCTGGTGAATGAGACCGAAGCAGCGGTAAAAGAAAATTTATCAGGTGAGGGAATGTTTCGGAGTGATGACATTTTTTCCAGTAATGAAAATTCAGGAGAAAATCAAGACGAGGAAATAAGCTTTTTTAACTAAAAATTATAAGGGGGAAATAGTCAGTGGGATACGTCTCACGATAATCATGACTTCCTTAAAAAATAAACAAATTACATATTTGTAGTTGTGAATCCTACTGACTATTTAAAAAGAAATTTGAAATACTACAGCGAAAAGAACAAGCAAAATACTACGAAAAAGTCAATTCCAACTATTCGACCTAATCCATGTATTTTGGCAGAGGTAAGAGAAGCGTGTATTTGTGGAATCCCAATACAGGTGGAAGGCTCTTATTATGATATATGCAATTTGCAGGAAATTCCCATGCTGAGAGAAGAAGAAACGTATATGAAAGACTATATTGGAGATGAGAAAGGACATATTATTGAAATAATTTTGGACAGAATTAGGATTTGTAATGATTAATCAGCCCTCTGTACCCAAGCGTGTGAAAGACATCAGAAGGTGTCACACGGGCATCCCCTTTGCTTGTATATAAGCAAGTGGGAGTCAAGAATCTTACTGTTGCGAAGGACCGGAAAAAGCTTCGTGAACTGGTTTTTTTCGGTTTGTTCGCAAAAATGTTGATTTCGTTTCTTGTGTAGTGTTATACTATAAGCATGAAATTGCACAGGAGGAAATAACGGATGGAAGAACATAAGAAGAAAATATTTGCAGCACTTATTCTTATTGTACCCGTGATAGTAATCATTGTGGTGGCAATTCTGGTAAGACAGTGGATGCCCAGCAAAGAAGTATTACCACTTACCGAATACTACCCGGTAGAGAAGGGTGAGCTGTTGCTGATTATGCAGGACGAGATTTATGAGACCAAGGGTCTTTTGATAGATAATGTAGCTTATATTGATTATGATACAGTAGTATCTCATTTTAATAAACGCTTTTATTGGGATGCCAATGAGAATCTTCTAGTGTACACCACGGCTTCTCAGGTCATAAAGGCAGAGGTGGGCGCAAAGGCTTACTTTATCAATAAAAGCAAAGAGGCCACTCCTTATCAGATTGTAAAGGTGGTTGATGATAAAGCCTATATTGCGATAGACTATGTAAAGAAGTTTTCTAATCTGGAAGCAGTTATGTATACAGAACCAAACAGGGTGGTCTTGACCTACAAATGGAATCAGTCTTATGATTCAACGGTAGTAAAGAAAAAAACGAAACTCCGCCTGGAAGCCAGCCATAAATCACCCATTGTATATGATTTAGCAGAGGGAGATACCCTGGTGTTATTAAAGGAAGGGGAAGAAGCTTCCGAGAAGTATCTTAAAGTGATTACAAACGATGGTGTTATTGGCTATGCAGAAAAAAAGAAGCTGAAGGACATCACGAATCAGGTACTGAAAACGGATTACGAAGAAGAAAAATATCCAGCTATATCCAAGGATTATAAAATAAATTTGGTATGGCATCAGGTGACCAATAAGGATGCCAATGATTCCCTGTTAAATCTTCTGGACGCCACGAAAGGGGTAAATACCATTTCGCCAACCTGGTTTTCCCTGGCAAATAATAAGGGAGAGATTACCTCTCTGGCAAGTGAGAAGTATGTGGAACGCGCCCACAATGCCGGCGTGGAGGTCTGGGCGTTGTGTGATGATTTTGATAAGGAAAATGTAGATGTTTATGAGCTTTTCTCCCATACCTCCAGTCGGGAAAAGCTGGCAAATGAGCTGATTGCCACAGCAATTAAGTACAATCTGGACGGTATTAATATTGATTTTGAGAATATTACCAAAGCAGCAGCACCTCACTTTGTTCAATTCATACGTGAGTTTTCGGTTAAATGCCGCAGTAATGGTGTCGTTCTTTCTGTTGACAATTATGCACCTGGCTATACCGATTACTATGACCGGGAGGAGCAGGGGATTGTAGCGGATTATGTGATTACTATGGCGTATGATGAGCACACGGGCGGTTCTGATGTAAGCGGTTCGGTGGCCTCAATCGGATACGTTCAGGATGCCATTGCCAACACCTTAAAAGAAGTTCCGGCTGAAAAAACCATTATTGGAATTCCTTTCTATACCAGATTGTGGAAAGAAGTTATGGAGGATGAAAAGTTAACCATAACCAGTGAAGCATATAGTATGACAAGGGGTGCCAATGTTTTAAGAGATCATAACATAACCCCATACTGGGAAAAGAACGCTGGTCAGTATTATGGTGAATTCGAAGCGGACGGTGCACTTTATCGTATGTGGCTGGAAGAAGAAGAATCCATTGAGCTGAAAATGAAAGCCATTGATGAAGCCTCCGTTGCAGGAGTAGCCGGTTGGAAGCTGGGACTTGAAAAAGCGGAAGTATGGAACGTTATTTTAAAATATGTAAATTGATAGTGCTGTTCAGCTCATAACACAATTAATTGCGATGATTTGATTTACTTGCGTAAAGTCATAAATGCCAAATGTTGAGGGGCTTTTCTTTTGCCCTTATGTGCGGCTGAACGGTAACAGATTAATAGATGAGGTGCTATGGTGGAGGATTTAAAAGGAACAACCCGCGAGATACGAATACTGAATCGAAAGCGTATTTTTTCTCTGATTTTTCAAAAAGAGCAGGTATCGCGGCAGGACATTACATTAGAACTGTCACTGAGTCTTCCGACAGTGAACCAGAATTTGAAGGAGTTATTTGAAGAAGGGCTTATTGATTATGTGGGGAACTTTGAGTCTACCGGTGGCCGGAAAGCCCAGATTATCACCCTTTGCAAGGATGCAAAATTTGCAGTAGGTCTCAGCATTACCCAAAACAGCATACGGATCGTGGCGGTGGATTTATATGGACAGGTCATGGATTATGAAAAGATTGGATTTCCTTTTGAAGCCAAAGATTCTTATGGAAAGCGGCTGAAAGAGATTGTTGAAGATTTTGTGGCAGGTCACGGATATAATAAGGAGAGAATGCTGGGTGTTGGAATTGCGGTTCCGGGTGTATTTAATGAAGATTTCCACTGGGTGGGGATGGCACCTTCCCTTAGCGATAAGGAATTCTCTATTGATACGCTTACAAAATATCTGGACTACCCCCTTGTGGTAGATAACGATGCCAATGCCGGTGTTTTTGCAGAAGTATGGAATCGGGAAGAAATGAGTGATGTTGCCTATCTTTTGTTGGAAAAGGGTGTAGGCGGCGCTCTGGTTTTGAATAATCAGATTTATAAAGGCGGTAATGGACGTGCCGGTGAATTTGGTCATATGACGATGGTGGCGAATGGCAAGATGTGCCGTTGTGGAAGAAAGGGCTGTTTGGAAGCCTATATATCTACATCTCGGATTACCGATGATTTAAATGTCCAGATTGAGGAGTTTTTTCAAGGCCTGGAGGATGGAAATGCAGTCTATGAGAAGGTTTGGGATCAGTATCTGGAGGATTTGTGTATCGGTATCAGTAATTTGAGAATTGCTTTTGATTGTGACGTGGTAATTGGCGGAGTCATTACGCCTTATATTGAAAAGTATAAGGGGAGGATCGAGGAGATGCTAAAGAATATAACGCCGTTTGAAGAAGGGAGCGAGTATTTTAAACTGACCAAGTATAGAAGCTCAGCCCCGGCAGCAGGAGTAGCGTTACAGTTGATTAGTGAATTTGTTGAAGGGATTTAAAAAACGGTGACAGGATTGGGCGTTGTCAGAAATGGCAATGCCTTTTTAATTATCTTGTTGCAAAAGGATAAGACAGGTGTTATAATAAGTTCAGAAACTTTTGTAAAGATATTTTGCAAAAGTAAAACCGTAGACGATATAATATATTATGGAGGTAATAAGATGAACAACATTCCAGAAGTAAAAATTGGTATTGTAGCAGTAAGCAGAGATTGTTTTCCCATGACACTTTCCGTATCCAGAAGAGAAGCAGTTGTAAAGGCTTATACAGAAAAATATGGAGAAATTTATGAATGTCCTACCTGTATCGAAAATGAAGTGCATATGCTTCAGGCTGTAAAAGAAGTAAAAGAAGCCGGATGTCAGGCGTTGGTTGTATATCTTGGAAACTTTGGACCAGAGACTCCAGAGACTTTATTAGCAAAAGAGTTTGGCGGACCAGTTATGTTTGTTGCAGCAGCAGAAGAGACTGGAAATAATCTGGTTCAGGGCCGTGGCGATGCATACTGTGGTATGCTCAATGCAAGCTATAACTTAAAACTCCGTAATATTAAAGCATACATCCCAGAGTATCCCGTTGGAACCGCAGCAGAATGTGCCGATATGATTGCAGAATTTGCACCAATTGCACGAGCTGTATACGGCTTAAATAACCTTAAAATCATCGGCTTTGGACCTCGTCCTCAGGACTTCTTAGCTTGTAATGCACCAATTAAACAGCTTTATAATATTGGCGTTGAGATTGAAGAGAACTCCGAGCTGGATTTATTTGAAGCCTATAATAAGCACGCTGGCGATGCCAGAATTCCAGAAGTGGTTAAGAGCATGGAAGCAGAGCTTGGTGCTGGAAATAAGAAACCAGAGATTCTGGAAAAACTGGCTCAGTATGAAATTACTTTGCTGGATTGGGTAGAAGCACATAAGGGCTCCAGAAAATTTGTTGCGATTGCTGGAAAATGCTGGCCAGCATTTCAGACACAGTTTGGATTTGTTCCTTGCTATGTAAACAGCCGTCTTACGGCAATGGGCATTCCAGTGTCCTGTGAAGTGGATATTTATGGTGCATTAAGTGAATTTATCGGAACCGTAGTAAGCCAGGATGCAGTAACACTGCTTGATATCAACAATACCGTACCAGCTGACCTTTACGAGGAAGACATCAAAGGAAGCCATGACTATACCTTAAAGGATACCTTCATGGGATTCCATTGTGGAAATACCGCAGCAGGAAAGTTGTCCTTCTGCGAAATGAAATATCAGATGATTATGGCAAGAAACCTTCCAGAAGAAGTTACCCAGGGTACCTTGGAAGGAGATATCGTTCCAGGCGAAATTACATTCTTCCGTCTTCAGAGTACAGCAGATGCACAGTTGAAGGCATATATTGCACAGGGAGAGGTTCTTCCGGTAGCAACTCGTTCCTTTGGCGCAATTGGTATCTTTGCAATTCCAGAAATGGGAAGATTCTATCGCCACGTATTGGTTGAGAAAAATTATCCTCATCATGGAGCGGTTGCATTCGGACATTTTGGAAAGACCTTGTATGAAGTATTCAAATACCTTGGTGTAGAGGATATCGGATTCAACCAGCCTAAGGGCATGCTTTATCCTACCGAGAATCCATTCTGCTAATTGCTCAGTTGAGTGGGAATAAACAATCCGGCTAATTGTTCAATCTGATTTGTTTGCTTAGATGTTTGAAAGAATTATATTCCGGCAAATTGGTTGTAGCAGGGATGGTTAGTAGAAATAGAATTAATTAATTTTAGAAATATGAACTGACAGCGGGCTGTCGTGCTAAATGTTTTTATCATATATTGAAGGTGCATATCAGAAATCAGACAATATATGGCATCAATATTATTTAGTGCGATGGCTCTCGTTGTTACTGAGCGATCAATATAGGAGGAATCAGTTATGTTATATATTGGAATTGATTTAGGTACTTCGGCTGTGAAGCTTTTACTCATGGACTCAGAAGGCACGATTAAAAATATTGTATCAAAAGAATACCCCCTCTTTTTCCCACATCCGGGCTGGTCAGAGCAAAAGCCGGAGGATTGGTACGAAAAGTCTATGGAAGGCTTAAAGGAGCTTTTGGCAGGTGCAGATAAGAGCCAGGTGGCAGGAATCAGCTTTGGCGGACAGATGCATGGACTTGTGGTTCTGGATAAGGAAGATCAGGTCATTCGTCCAGCCATTCTTTGGAATGACGGAAGAACTTTCGAAGAATCCAATTATCTTAATAATGAAATTGGAAAAGAAAATCTTTCAAAATATACGGCAAATATTTCCTTTACAGGCTTTACCGCATCTAAAATTTTATGGATGAGAAATAAGGAGCCGGAGAAATTTGCCCAGATTGAAAAGATTATGCTGCCGAAAGATTATCTGGCTTACAAAATGACGGGAGTCCATTGTACCGATGTTTCGGATGCTTCAGGAATGCTGTTAATGGACGTAAAAAATAAATGCTGGTCAAAGGAAATGATGGAAATCTGTCATGTGAAAGAAGAGCAGCTGGCAAAGATTTATGAAAGCTATGAAGTGGTAGGCACATTGAAGGAAGAGGTAGCGGGTGAACTGGGATTATCCGGTCAGGTAAAGGTAATTGCGGGAGGTGGCGACAATGCCGCAGCCGCAGTTGGAACTGGAACGGTAGGGGATGGAAGATGTAATATTTCTCTCGGAACATCCGGAACGATCTTTATCTCCAGTAAAGAATTTGGTGTCGATGAAAATAATGCCCTTCATGCTTTTGCACACAGTGATGGAAATTATCATTTGATGGGCTGTATGTTAAGCGCAGCATCCTGTAATAAATGGTGGATGGATGGAATTATCGAAACGAAAGAATATGGAAAAGAGCAGGCTGGTATCACCGATGAAATGCTGGGAAATAATCATGTATATTTCCTGCCCTACCTAATGGGCGAGCGTTCTCCTCACAATGATCCCGATGCCAGAGGAACCTTTATTGGTATGTCCATGGATACAGAGCGCAAAGAGATGACGCAGGCGGTGTTAGAAGGTGTTGCTTTTGCCATTCGTGATTCCTTTGAAGTTGCCAAATCTCTGGGAATCAATATTGAGCGGACAAAAATCTGCGGCGGTGGAGCCAAGAGTCCTCTGTGGAAGAAAATCATTGCGAATGTTCTTAACATCAAAGTGGATATTATCGAATCAGAAGAAGGCCCTGCCCTTGGCGGAGCCATGCTGGCAGCGGTAGGCTGCGGAGAGTATAGCAGTGTAGAAGAGATCACTCAGAAGATGGTTAAAATTGTGGATACCATTGAGCCGGATGCTGCAATTGCAGAACGATACGAGGCAAGATATCACCAGTTTGCCAAGATATATCCAACGGTGAAGGCGCTGTTTCCAGAACTTTCGTAGTAAATACATCGGGATGAATCAAAATGGGGGATATTAATAAAGGAGTATCAGCTGGAAATTCTGTCAAAAGATGACAATACGTGTTATATGGAAGCGTTAATAACTCAGGGGATTCGTGTTAGTCCGTCTTTGTATGAGGCGGTTCTAAGTCATTTGTCTTAAACATTGAAAAAGTTATTTTAGCTGGTGAAGCTTGTGCCAAATGGTTAGTCTGTCTGGCACAAGCTTTTTTATTGATTTTTATTCTATTTGACCATAAGTCATGCTATAATGATACCGTATTCGAGATTAATGTTTGGAGGATCCAATGAGTAGTACAATAATAATTAACATATCCCTTGAGATTTTTGCCAGCATTATTTTGGCTATTATTTTAGGTATTATGCTATTTGATAAAAATAGGAAGAATACCTTGAACCACAGCTTTATTAAAGTTTTGATATGCTGTCTGATTGTTTTGCAAGCTGACATTGTAAGTTGGATTTTTGATGGGAATGGCGATTCAAGGATGTTTCCTGTAATGCTGATTGCAAATTTCTGTGTCTATGCTTTTTCCACTCTTGGTGCGGCTGCTTATAATGATTATATTATTAGATTTATCTCAACCAGAGCAAGAATCTCGAAAGCATTTATCAATGTTATCAACTGGGTGTGCTGGGTGCAGGTGTTTGCACTTGTTATATCCCAATTTAATCATATGTTTTATTTTATTGATGAAACAAACCACTACTGTCGTGGAGATTGGTATTATATGGTGTATATAATACCAACAGTGATTGCCTTGTTTCAAATCATAATTACTCTGCGGTACCGGAAGGAATTAGGGGTAGGTGATACCATGGCGTTATTATCCTATAACGTATTGTTATTTGCCGGTACCACACTGCAAGCAGTCATGAATCTGGTCATGCTGTTATATATATTTGCATCAATTGGCCTGTTTATCGTTTATATCAGAATACAAGTAGAACAAGCAAAGAAACAGGAAACAGAATTGATAAACGCCCGTATTGATATTATGCTTTCCCAAATACAGCCGCATTTCCTTTATAATTCTCTTGCTACCATTCAAGATTTGGTCACTAAGAATCCAACCCTTGCCAGAGAAGCGATTGTTGAGTTTTCGGTGTATTTACGAGGAAATATGGATTCACTGTCTTTCAAGGAGCTTATTCCGTTTGAAAAAGAATTGAACCATGTGGAAAATTTTCTTGCACTGGAACAAAAAGTGGCTGGTGGCAACCTCAAAATCATATATGAAATTGGTGTTAAAGACTTTAAGCTTCCGGCTCTCGCCCTGCAGCCTATAATTGAAAATGCAGTCCGACATGGCATAGATAAAAAGGAAGATGGTGGCACAGTTACCATAAAAACAGAGGAAACGGAAACCAGTATTAGAATCAGTATTATTGACGATGGTGTTGGCTTTGACCCCACTCAATCAAAACAGGACGGGCGTAGTCATATAGGCATTAAAAATGTAGAGAACCGGCTGAATGCAATGTGCAAAGGTACGCTTCATATGGATAGTACCGTTGATATGGGGACTACGGCCATTATTACAATTCCCAAAGGAGGCATATAAAGATGAATATTATCGTTGTAGATGACAAACCCCATGCGCTAAGTGCTTTGGAGACAACTATAAAAAATGTGATACCTGATTGTGAGTTGTCTGGTTTCACATCTTCAAGAGAAGCATTGAGCTATGCAGAAGAAAATCAAATTGACATTGCGTTTTTGGACATTGAAATGCCTGGTATGAATGGACTTATTCTGGCAAAGAAAATGAAAGAGATTTACAGTAAAACGAATATCATATTTGCAACTGGTTATTCCCAGTATGCCTTGAATGCTTTTTCCTTATATGCCAGTGACTATTTGCTGAAGCCAGTGTCCGAAGATGCTGTCAGGAATGCTTTAGAGCAATTGCGTAATCCAGTTGAGATAAAGACAGATAAAAGAATGAGGGTGCAGACCTTTGGGAATTTTGAAGTATATGTAGATGATAATCACCTCATATTTAAACGCTCAAAAACAAAAGAAATGCTTGCATACTTAATTAGCAGGCAGGGTGCATTTTGCACCAACAATGAAATAATTGCCGCCATATGGGAGAACAAACCCAATTCCATCAACTTGCAAGCTCAATTTCGCAATCTTGTATTGGACTTGACACAGACGTTAAAGTCGGTTGGAATCAATGACGTACTTGTAAAGCAACGCGGAAAACTCGCCATTGCAACGGATAAAGTATCTTGCGATTTATTTGATTTTTGTGATAGAGACTCACACGCCGTCAACCGTTATACAGGTGAGTTTATGACACAGTACAGTTGGGCAGAGTTTACGATTGGTTATCTGGAAAATAAAAGTAAAATATAGCAAAAGTGTCTTTGGTACATGATGGCAAATCGGCTCCAAAGTGCAACTTTATGTAAAACACAGAAATATCGGAGGGTATTTCTGTGTTTTTACATTTTACGGCATTGTTTGAAACGCTATTGAGACACTTGGTTTGCTACAATAAAGTGAATATATGCAAGTACTTCAATAAATGAAGTATGGATTCAACAACGAGGCTGGAGCCATCTACACCAAAAGCGAGATAAAAATTGTTTCTGGCTCAGATGTTATTGGGCTGATTCGAGACAAGCGGAAACGTGATGTGATGGTAACGCTATTGGCGTAGCTCTGGCACGAAAACCAAAACTTAGGAGGATATACATATGAAAGGTAAAAGAATTTTTTCCATAATGCTGAGCATTCTTATGGTGGTGGCGTTGCTGCCAAGTGTGAGTATACCCGCACGGGCGGCAGGCGCTAACTACACGCTGATTGTTTTGGAGAACGACAACACTGTTTACAAATACGAGGATGGTGACTCACAGGGCGCGGCCTCGGAAACAGGGATTTCATGGAACGGAACTACCAAAGTGCTTACGCTCAGTGGCCTGAACTTCACCACAAGTTCTGTACATGGGCTTGAAGTGCCGAGCGGCACGACAATTAAAGCTACCTCTAACAGCACGATTGCGACTACATATAGCTCAGACGATCAAGGTACCAGCTGCGGTATCAGTGCTTGGGGTAACGTGACAATTGACGTTGACGAGAATGTGACGCTCACCGCCACTGGCGGCAATAATGCTTCTGACTCTGATTCCAATTCAAGCTATGGGGTTTTAGCCTTTGGAGATCTTGAAAAAAAGGGGCTGGGAACACTAGATGCCAGAGGAGGAGGTGCTAACTACAGCTACGGCATTGGTTGCACACCGTATAGCCAGGGCGCCTTTACGATGACAGACGGAACGCTTACTGCCACCGGCTATAGTGTCAACAAATCGGAAAGCATGAGCTGCGGAGTCGATGCGCCCACTAACTTTACGATGAACGGTGGTACCATTACGGCAACGGGATCCGGATTCACAGACAATAGCTGCTACAGCGTTGGTATAACGTGCGGTAATTTTTCTATGGCAGGCGGCACGATTATTGCTAAAACCACTTCAGGATCCAATCCTAACAAATACGCAATGTCTGTAACTGGCACCATACCCGCTGCCGGGTCTATGATTATTAAATCTCATGACGGTACAGACTACACAGACGCCGCTTCGTTTGACGTTTCCAGTGATTTCCCAATAAAAATACTTAAACTGGGCTTAGACGCAAACGGCGCAACGGTTACGGACGCCCAGATCACCACTGTTCCCGCCCCTGACTACGCGCTGTATGTGGAAATGGATAACGACAAAATCCTCGTAAATAACTATAAGGGTGCCGAGGTCACAGGGCTAACGGGTATTACATGGGACGGCACACAAGGAATCCTCACGCTTAACAACTTTAACTTCACCACCACCAGTGCAATCGGGCTTATTGTACCAGGCGATACGATAATCAAGGTCATTGGCGACAGTACGATAATCAATACAAATACAAATATAAATCAGCCTAATAACGATCGTGAGTCTGGTATTTGCATCGCCGTAAAAGGGTCTCTATATATTGATGTCGAAGAGAACAAAACGCTTACGGTTATTGGCGGAAATCCCAACGTCGCAGAGGGTATAGCAGCCGGTGTAGTAGCCGGCGACTTTGTGAAAATGGGTAAAGGAACACTTAATGTCACGGGAGGAGATGTCAATAATCCCAACATTGGTGGCACTTGCGGTGTCTATAGTATTTCATCCTTTACCATGAATGCAGGAACAATTAATGCTGTTGCGACCGCCTGCGCTGAAGGTAAAGAGAGCTGCGGTATATTTAGCAAAAAATATGACATGGTGGGTGGAACCCTTTTTGCAAAGGGGAATACCAAGGCTCTTAACGCAGAACCAAACACCAGTACTTCAGGTGTTACTTATACATATTCCACAGACGCAGGCAGCACTTGGGCAGCAGAGAAATCAAGCTACAGCGGCACTCAATTTGCCATAAAGGCAACCAATACTCCTCCTCCAGGACCTACTGGTGACAGTGGCCCTTCCGGCAACAGTGGTTCAACACCAACGTCGACTCTTGTACCTGCTATTATTGACGGAAAATCAGTGGACATTGGTACCATTGATATAAAAGATGGTATTGCAACCATAACCGTTGATCAAAAGACACTTGAAACACAGATTGGGGCGGCACATGACAGTATAGTCATTCCTGTGACACCGACTACTGATACAAATACGGTCACAGCACAGCTAGTTGTTAAAAACGTGGAGGACATTGCAGCCAAGGACATGACGCTTTCGGTCCAAGTGGGAAATATCAGTTATGACTTACCAGCGGCAGCAATTGACACAAAAGCTCTTATGGCGAAGTTTGGGACAGATGACCCCGCCAAGGTGCCTGTTAGTATTGAGATTACAACTCACGTAAATGCGGAGACGCAGACACAGGTTGACAAGGCAACGAAGAAATTGGGAGCAGATATTGTAATTCCTGCTGTTGAGTTTCACATTACGGCTACCTATGAGGGGAAAGCTGTTGAGGTTGACACCTTCGACAGCTATGTGGGTAGAACAATGGAAATCACCCCAGAGCAGGCTAAAAAAATTACAACAGCAATCGTTGTTAATTCAAATGGCACAACACGCCACGTACCTACTAATGTTTATGAAAAAGATGGCAAGTGGTATGCCGAAATTAATAGTCGTACTAACTCCACTTATGTTTTAGTTTATAAAGACAGCAAGTTCACAGATATTTCTGGAAAATGGTACTCTTCATTTGCTAAGGAAGTATCAGAACGAAAGATCATGGTAGGCTTTAGCAAGAACAGTATATTTAAAGGGGATAGTTCCATCAGTCGTGCAGGTCTGATGCAAGTACTGGTTCGTTCGCTTGGACTTCCCGAAACCGGAAATGCAAGAGTATTCAAAAAAATCAATCAAAAGGCATCTTATGCAGGAGCATTGGGTACTGCCTATGAATATGGAATCATTACCAAGGCAGAAGCAGCCACCTTTAATCCAGCAGCAAAGATTACCCGACAGGATGCTATGGTATATATTCAAAGAGCTGCCCGGATACTTAATTAC
>JAVBLX010000205.1:0-7617 GCA_031553075.1 Acetivibrio sp. | reverse complement strand
TATCAAACTAAAACTTAGATATTCAATCTGAAATAAGATATAGCTTTGCCAGTTGATAAAGTTAATCAGCTGCAAAAGCAGAGTAGATACATTGGCCACCATCAGAATTGCCGGGATGGCATAGTTCACCGACCATCCCTGATAACCCAGAACAAAGTCTGCCAGCAGGCATAAAACCAAGGCAGCCAGTGTTTGTACCAAAATCTTGGCAGCTAAGTTTGTATGATGCTCGATTGAAAATAATATGGTCATCCACAAATATGCAATGATCCCAATGCTGATCAGAGACCACCATATCCCGTCATAAGTGTATAAATTAATTGCTATTAATATCATTGCCACCATCATTGACAGGAACATGATCAGTCTTGTCGCCAGATTATATTTATGTGCATCAAACTCTATGACCGGATACATGAGCTCACTTTCTCTATGCGCCTGGTTCTCTACATTTTCCTGGTTCTTTGCATTTTCTTTATTCTTTTTATTTTCTTTAATCTCTATCTTTTCAATGCTCTCCCCATTATCCAGTACAGTCTGGCACAATGGGCAGACAATCTCATTATCTGCAACATATACCTTACATTGTTTACATTTTTTCATTATATACTCCATTACTTTCTACCGTTACCTGTATTCCATCCTGCATCAATCGCTTGCAAAACACCCGCTCCAATCCACTTTCTGTAAACATACTGCTGAAATTAAAAACCAGTTCATCCTGATAAGAGCAGACTACACACTTTAATGGTTGTTTTCTGGAAACTCCCATAATAAAATGAAATCGCTCAACATATGGCTCGTACTCTTTTTCCACCTGTATCGCTCCGCAATTGGAAAGTGTTGCTGTGAATGCCTTGGTTGAATGCTGATAAATAAGTCTGACCCCAATATTTTTAATAAATAACGGCAAAATCCGAACCAGCAACCTTGCTTCATTTGATACATTGTAGGAAATTAAATCTGACAAATACTCCTTGGTTAGTGAATTTTCAAAATCCCCTTTCACCATGGAAAGGATTTCTTCAAAGGAATAATCCGCTTTTTTTGCTGTCATAGAAGCAAATATTACCGCAAAAAAATTTCTTGTTGTAGTGGATGGAAATACCGAACGCAGATTTACCGGTACATTAATGCGGACAGGCTCCTTGGAAGGTTGATTATGAAGATATTCTTTGTAAATACTCCATAGCAGGACGCCGGTCAGATATTGGGTAATGCTGACGCCGTATTGCTTGGACACCTTTTTTATTTCCTCCACCTTTACATACCCATGGATTACTCCCATCATAGCCCCAGGTAACATTTCTCCCTTAAGCTGATATGCACGAATGCCGCCGTATCCTTTCTTTTTCCCACGCCGATAATACTTTACATAGCTGTCCTCCATATTAAAGGAAGTGTCAGAAAGGGGCTTCTCCTGCCCTTTGAATTGCTCCGGATGAGCCAGTCTGATATACTGGCATACCAGCTCCCGCATAAAATTAACCGCTCCATATCCATCTGTTACCGCATGAAAAACCTCCACATTAATTCTTTTGTGGTAATAACTGACTCTGAATAAAAAGTGATTGTTCTCGTAGGGGTCAATGTATCGGCAAGGATAGGAGGCTTCCTCTTTTATTTTAGGCTCTTTCTTATTTGCTTCAAAATAATACCAAAATACGCCTCGACGGAGACGCACCTGGAAGCCTTCAAACCAGGGTAAAATACGGTTTAAGGCCGATTGTAATACCTCTGGCTGAATGTCCTCCCGCAATGTAGCAGAAATCCGATATACGCCACTTAAATTATTGCTTGCAATAACCGGGTAAATTTTTGCTGTATTATCAAGCTTGTGCCATTTTAAATCCTTTGCTTTTCTTGCTGCCATGTTAATCCTCACTTATTATCTATAACATATACTCATATTTTTGCTTAATTTCCATTATCCACTTTGCTAACCTCGCAGTCAATGCCATATTGTGTCTTAATACACTGCCAATAGATACTAAACAAACTCAATGGGCAATGCCACAACATTATCCTTTAGCCAAAGTACCGAATCATACATACATAATATAACTCCTGTACCCCGTCTTTTCCCTGATATTTTATCAATTACATCAAACGCATTGGTCATTCCCAGCTTAGGATTTGCAGACATTTTAATTTCGATTGGATATAAAATATCGTCTTGCTCTATTATCATATCAATCTCAGCCTCATGCTCTATTTTCTGTCCATTTTCCTGTTTTCTGGTTTTATCCTTTCCACGGTAATACGTGACATATAAACGATAATCCTTCCCTGCATTGGAAAAGCTTTTTAAAACTTCTGTCACTGCAAAGGTTTCAAACAACTCACCTGCCATTGCACCATTCATTGCCGTTTGAGCAGTCTGATATTTTGTTAGAAAGCAAACCAGTCCAGTATCTCTGAAATACATTTTTGGCGTTTTGGTTGCTCTGGTTAAGGCAGAGTTAGAATAGGGCTGCATAATATAAATAATACCGGATGCTTCCAATAAAGAGGTCCATTCCTTTACTGTTGCAGCCGTTACTTCAATCTGTGATGCCACGGATGAGTAATTCAGCATCTGCCCGCTCCTGGCCGCCATTGCGGTTAAATACTGGGTAAACTTCAACTTATCTTTTACTTTCCCAAGTTCGTTGATATCTCGTTCAATATATGTCTGTACATATGAACTATAAAAAGTCTGCCAATCAACATTTTCGTCTGCCAAGGCAGGATAACTTCCTCGATGAATGATTTCCCATATATTTTCACATGACGCATATTCAGTTGCTCTTTGTTCAATATAGCATTCTGTGGGAATAAATGGTTTTGAAAACGTCACCCCTTGCATCTCCCTAAGGGAAAGACCTGACAATTCTAAAATAGCAACTCTTCCTGCTAAAGACTCTGAAACATTTTTCATCATATGGTATTGCTGCGACCCCGTCAAATGAAATCTTCCCTTTTCATCTGACTTATCACATTCCATTTTAATATAGGGAAAAAGTTCAGAAATATATTGTATTTCATCCAGTATAACAGGTGGTTTATTATTTCTAAAGAATAGACCCGGTTCACTTTTGGTTTCTGATAAAAGCACTGGATCATCAAATGTAATGTATTTTCTATCTTCATGCACATGTTTTAAAATGGTAGATTTTCCTACCTGTCTTGGTCCTGTAACCAGAACAGCTTTAAAGCCCTTTTCAGAACTTTTAATGACCTCTTCCATTGCTCTATTTATATACATAGTATGTTTTCACTCCCTCAAAAAAGTTGCGACTAATTTATAGTATGATTATAAATTAGTCGCAACTTTTTTTCAATGTTTATTTTTCTTATAGACAGTGTTTTAGATGTCAATTTAGATGAAAACAAAAAGTTGTTGCAGCAAATTTATAAGTAATAAAGTAAAAAAACACCCTGCTGAGTTCATAATGAACAAAGCAGGGTGTAATGAATTAATTCCAATAGTTCCGCAAAACAATCCAATACTAATAAGCCACAATCTCTAGCTCCACATCTGGTCTGTTAAAAGTATCTAAATACTCCTCCATATCACTACTGATACTAAACTTTTCCAAATAGGGCAACTCATTCAACAGTGAAAAATCACGAATTAAAGTATATGAAACCTTAAGGCGTTTAAGACGTGAAAATTCTTTGATTCCCTCCAGGCTAATTATTTTGGTCCTTTCAAGAACAAGTTCTTCTATATTTTTGATATCCCCAAGCTCTGAAATATTTTGCAAAGAGCAGTCCGCAACAGTCAGGCAAGCAAGAGATGGCATCCGAGTAAATATAGTAAAATCATCAAGAGGATTGTCATAAATATTTACTGTTTTAATTCGAAAAGGTTTGGTGAGGGGTGAAAAATCCTGTACCTGACAATGCATTATTTCCACCTCCTCAAGTCTGAGACAAGTGGAAAGAGCTGATATGTCAGAAAGATTTTGACCAAAAATACACAACCGGGATAAGTTATTCATTTTCTGAAGGTCATCAATATTTTTCAAATTACCATAAGGTAACCCTGAAGTATGAAATTCATTCCGCAGTGTATTATATTCTTCGTTAGAAGCTGCTGGCTTCTGTGCAACAAAGTACAATTCAAAAATATTTTCAAGCTCATCAACCAAAACCGGTTCTCCTTCTTTCTTACCAAGCATCCGCCGCACCGCTTCTTCAATCAAAGGTTCTGAAAATGTTACAATATCACTGTCAGATTCGATTGCTTTGACTGCTAAAACATCCGTATATCTTCCTGCCATAAAACCTGCTCCAAAAGCAAGACAGACACCAAGGACTATACTTGTGATAATTAGTAATTTTTGTTTGGTTCGCCGTCGTGCTTTTTTGATTGCTTTTTTGATTGCATCGACATTTTGATAGCGGGTATCCGGAGAGAATTCCGTACATTTCGCTGCAATTTGACTTAATTTTTTATTTTTTATCGTTGCTTTAGGGTCGGCAGTACCCGTGAGCAGATAGCGAAATACAATACCAAGGGAATAAATATCTGCCCGCCAATCGGTCTGTGAAAAACCAAACTGCTCCGGTGGCGCAAACCCCTGAGTCCCAAAGCAGACCGTATCCATACCTGCTTCCTTGGAATATTTTCTGGAAATACCAAAGTCAATCAAAAAAACCGCATTATTATCACCCGTATCAATAATAATATTAGAAAGTTTTATATCTCTGTGAATAATGGGCGGGGTCTGTGAATGTAAATAGGACAGGATATCGCACAAACTAATAATAATATTGGTAACCTGCATTTCATCGGGAGTATTCTCAGCTAAATATTTATCCAGGGAAATACCCACAATGTACTCCCGCAAGAGGAACAATGTGTCCTCTTCTTCAACCTCCATTTCAAATCTTGGCAAACCTTTGTGGGCCAAATCCTTCAGTAGTTCAGCTTCATGTACAGCACTAAGGGTATCTGTTTTTTTACAGCACTTTAAAACATACCATTTCCCGCTGTCTTTTTCTGATAAAAGGTATGTTTCTCCATAATCGCTCTTTGCAAAGCATTCGATTACCTCAAAACGATCGGATAATTCAAGCGGCAGTTTAAAATCATCAAATGTTTGTAGAAATTCCTGAGCAAAGGATTTACTCATTGCGCTCCTCCTTTCCCAAAAGCGGAAGTCCAAGGTCGTAAAGGGTGATTTGAACGTCTGATATGGTATGGCCCTGTTTCAATGCATAAATAATAATGGCATCTCGCTTGACCCTTGGGTAAAGAAAGCTTTTGCGTGCCACCTTCAGGAGCTCCTGTGTCTCGTCATAACTGAGTTTAAATCCAAATGCAAGCTGAAGCACCTTGTCACGGGAAGGTTTTCTCCTGCCGTTAAAAAGCTGATGACCATAGGTTCGTTCAATCCCCGATCTGGCTATAACATGTTCTGCTATCACCTTTCTGCTGGCACATAAATCGGAAATATAACAATGAAACAGAACTGGATCCATCTGTTTATCATGTCGTTTGATAAAGCTTGAAATATTGGAGGTTTTGAACAATCTTTGCAGTAGCTTGCTAGTCGAAATCTCTTCTTTAAGCATGTCAATAATTCCTCTTTCGTTCATAACTTTTGTTCATTAACTTTTGTTAATAACTGGTAAACTATAGCATACACCATTATGTAAGAAACAGGTGTGCAGGCTGCACACTTTTGCCCTAATCAGTACGTTTTGATGTTTTTATTCCTGATGCTTTTATTCTTGATGATCTATACCTGATTCTTATTCAAATATTTGTATTGTTTTTATACTAACTGTAGTATGCCATAAAATGACCAGTTTTTCAAATAGAACAAAAAAAGGAGCTTTGGAAAAAGCTCCTTTTTTTGTTCTATTTCTTCATATAGTTGTAGAGTACCACGGCTGCTTCTGCATAGGTCATCTTTTGATTTTTCTTAAACTTTTTATCGTATTGCATAATACCTGTTTTGGTTACATGGGCAATTCTGGTTCTTTGGGCATTGGTAAGCTTTTTCCCATCGGTATCGGAATAACCCACAAGTATCATATCCAGCTCCTTCTTTGCCGGTTTGCTATTTTCTTTGTAATCCACCAGCAATTTGGACAGAATTACCGTTGCATATTCACGGGTCACTACTCTTTGCGGTTTAAATGCTGCCGTTTTGGAAACAACACCAGCTTTGGCCAGCGCTTTGATGGATGGGTAAGCTGCCATCTTTTTGGTAACATCCTTAATTTTCACGTCTGGCGCATTTTCCAAATCAAGCTCCAATATTCTTGCAACCCAGATTGCAAACTCTGCCCGAGTTATGTTGCTGTCTGGTTTGAATTTTTTTGCTTCAGCCGAAGTGATGATGCCCTTTCGCAAGAGATAGTTTACCTGAGCTTTGGCTTTGTGCTTACTTACTGCACTTACCTGACCCTTGGCCATTGCCAGAGTATAAATACTAAAGTGGTAGCGGTCAAAGCTTACGGTCTTGGTAATTGGATCGTAGGTTCCTCCCACATTAATCCATTCTTTCCGGTCTTCGTTAAATAAATATGCCGAAACATTCTGAACTGCATCTACACCATATTGGCTGATAATCGTATCTGGTACTTGCATACTTACTTTCACTGGCTGATCAAATACAGGAACTTCCTTATCTCCTGCCATTAATTTGAATTCCATCACTGGTACTTCATTTAATGGTGTATAGGAGGTACTGGAAGGAATGGTTACCTGGGTCATTCTATTTGCCAGTATATTTGCACCTTCACCACTGGCAGCTGTTTGATTCAATGTAGCTTTTGGAATATCAAAGTTCACCGCACCAATCTTAACTGAAATATCATGGATGGACGATTGAGCCAGGGTATCTATAATTGATGGGCTTAAATTAATTTTGTCTGTATCTGCTGTTAGTTTCACCGATGGCCGAATGCTTACATCAGATACCACCTTAGATGATTTTACCAACTCATTTAGTTTTTCCACCGCTTCTGTTGCTGCTTTGATTGCACTTGATACTGCTGCGTCATCTACACTTACACTGCCATCTGCCGCTTTTGTTACCGATATGGTTCCGGCTGTTTCGATTGCTGCTTTGGCAAACTGCTGAATTGCGGTTTTTGCACTCTCTGCTGCCTGAGGATTGGAAAGGGCCGCACAATTATTTAAGGTTCCGACAGCCTCTTTCATAATATCCGTTGCTAACTGTAAGGCAACCACTGGATCTGCATGTTTCATTATTTCACTGGAGGCATTTAATGCCAAATCAATGGTATTCATTGCTGTGACTGCTTCCTCTGCCGCAGTTACATTAGCAGTGATATTACCCATGGATTTCATCAGTGAAGTAACACTGCTTGCAGCTTCCTTGGCAGCTTCCGATGTGGTTATGACCTGAGCCACGTTTACCAGTACGGAAGTTGCTTTTTCGGCAGAATTAAGTACTGTTTGACGGGCCGCCGCATCATTGGAATTTACCAACATATTATCTAAAGTCTGAATTGTCTGATCCAGACTCTTTGCTGTCTGAACGGCTTCTGTTTCGGTTTTTACCGAAATATTTTTAGTCATTTCATTTACAGTTTCTAATGCTTTGTCTGCTGCTTTGATTTGATCCTCTTTAGAAGCCTCTGGGGTTAACC
>JAVBLX010000193.1:0-7575 GCA_031553075.1 Acetivibrio sp. | reverse complement strand
TTACTTGGAAACAATCAAAACTACATAAGACGTCCGCGTGTGTGACTTGGTTCAAAAGAAAAGTACTAAATCAGGGGCTTAAAGTTCTTCTAAGACCCCTGATTTTTTGAGCCCCTGACTTAGAACTTTTCTAATTTATTCAGCCAATAATTTGTATTTGTCTTCAACTAATCCCTTAAATATTACCTTGTCTTTCAATTGGGGATATTTATTGAAATAGGTTTCAACATAGTTTGAAAAATTTTCATCAATGGAACCTACCAAATGCATTTTCCAGTCAGGAAGATAATCATGCACATTTGCAAAAGCTTCAAGCATAATATGATTTGCTTTTTGGAAAGTACCTATTCTTGCAACGGTTAGTATAATGTTTTCTTTTTCAGAAGCCTCAATATGGAGTGGTTCACCTGTCACATTAAAAAATCCGTTAGTAATATGTGCTATTTTAAAATTTGGCCACTTACTGTTTAAAAAGGTTTGCATTTTTCTGCATGAAGTTGCCATTACGTCGCAAGATTCAAACAAAGTCATATACTCTGGCGAATCCCATGGCATTCGATCCATCCAGTGAGAATTTGCATCCAGTGCCAAATATACTTTTCCGTCAGGTCTTAGTTTCCGATAATGGGTAATCATATATGTATATGGAATATATGGACCATATAAAATAATAATATCCATAGAAGTATAGTGGTATGAAATATACTCAATACTGTGCTTTACCAATTGTGAAACATCCTTGCATGGAGGAAGAAAATCCATTCTCAAACCAGTTAAATAAGAATCTAGATAGGGATATTCACCATTTTTACATCCGACCAATGTTGCATCATAACCGAATACTTTATGAAACATATATGGAACAAGCCCCGAATCTTTTAATAGTTGTTGATTATTCCATTCATCTGGAAAAGCTGCTAATGCATATACGCCGAGATTTCTATCGGCCAATAAATGATTTGAGATAATGGGGTATCCATTTTTGTAGTCGATAACAAATGTGCTCTTGCTTCCTAAGTAAGTTAACAGGGATTTGTCATTGAAGTCATTTTTTGAATCCTTTACGATTCTTTCTGCACTATTCTCATCTACAAAATGACCACAATATTTTTCAAATAATCTTTTTAAATCTGCATCCATAGCATGTCGGTCAGACTTAATTATTTTTCCGTCAATGTCTTCTTTTTCAAAAACAAAAAGCTGACTATCAATACCGTTATTAATGTAGCTTTGATGCAAGTGCTCCTTATCCGAAACATTAAGTAGAGAGTCATTTTGTGAATGAAACATTATTATTTTAGTTGTGGTCAATTCTTTAAATGTACCTATATGCTCTGGATCATCCAAGCTTCTTATGCGAAACATATCTCCAGAAAAAAAGAACTCATCCGTACTGTTGTTACTATAAAAACTTTCCGAAAAAGCGCCAATAGTAATGTTATATGAATTATTATCAATTACCAATCGTTGATATGCATTAAATTCTTTGGGGAAAATTTCTTCTGGTGGAATATGTGCAAAACCAGAATTATCAGCCACCAGGCAAAAGGTGTTGGGGGCAAATTTTGCACACATTTGAGCTAAATATCCACCAAGACTTGACCCAAAGGTATAAATCCTTTTTTGATTTAATGAAGGAGTATTATTTTGATATAAATCAATTGTAAACTTCAAAGCATACAGACAATCCATTGTTTGTATGTATCCAAAGTCACAGTAATCGGACAATGAATACTTGTCAACCTCGGACACATTAGTTGCTTGGATTTCTGATGCAATATCTTGACCAGAAAAATAATTTAAAAGCAGGTATTCTGGTGTAAGGCCTTCCTGTGCAAATAATTGTGTCCATTCGGAAGGGGGAAGAGTTTTTTGCAACAGGGACTTCATTTTATTAACTGTATTTTCGGGCCATATTAAATTCATGTCATCTTTTTTTCGATACTTTGTCCCTAAATAATTGACACCAATGGTAACTACATTATATTTATTACTCCAGACTTCCCGTAATTTAACGAAATAAGGATTTTCAGCATAGCCGCCAGCACCATGAAGAATTAAAAAAAATCCAGTATTTTCATTTACTCCGTTATCTGGTGGCTTTATATATACTTCAATTTTTCTTTTTATATGGCTCTGCACTGGGAATTCTAGTGGATGGGCATCAACAAGATACATTTTTTCCTCGTTTGTTAATTCGCACATAATTATACTCCTCGTAAAATTTCCTCAATTACTCAATTTTTGTCAAATAAAGCCTTATAAATCTCACCTAAATTTTGAAAATCTGCCGCTTCGTCCATCGTAAATCGAATCTGATAGTGTGATTCAATGGCACTTATTATTTCCCAGTGAAGCAAAGAATCCCACTCATTGATATTTTGCGAACTTGATTCATTATTTAAGATGTTAACATCAACATCTAAAATATCAGCAACTAGCTGTTTGAACTTGTTATCCATAATACGTCTCCCTACAATAATATATTATCCTAATACTAACATAGGAGTCTCAATTGCTCAACTTATATTTTGGGCATTGATATGATTGTATATGCTGTGGAGTTAATATACGTGCGTATATTCAGTTTATGCAGCAGTTCCTGACCAAACTGTCCAATCTCCTGCCATCCATTTTTTTTGTAAACATCTTTATAAGCTACATTTTTCTGCGTTGGAATATAAGATGCCAAAATAGTGTTTATTCCTTTATTCTTACATATTTGGACGATGTTATCCAGTATCATCTCTTCAACACGTCTTCCCAATACTCGGCAGCTTAGTAAAAACGTATCTATCACACATTCTATTTCCGTAAATTCTAAAATAACAACACCAATAATGCCATTATCTCCAAACTTGTCCTTTAAGCTGATATGTATTACGCTCTTTTCCTTGCTGAGAGAAAGCTCCTTTACTTCCTCTAATGTATATCGCTTGGTAGTCATATTAAATTGATTTGTTTTATTAAGCAATTGATGTACGCGATTAATACTAAAATCATCAGCGTATCCAAATGTAAGTTCCATTTCGAGACTTTTCAAATAATCCTCTATATTAGAAAAGTTGCACAACTGTTCATCTCGTAGTGCATTTTCCCGATACATTTTGTTTCGTGTTCTATCTTCATCTGTTAATTGAAATTTTGAAAAACATGGCAGTTCATTTAATGTTTTTGTATACTGGGATGTATCCTCTGGCAAATCTACTACCATAACATCAGGTAGCATTCCTTTTACCAATTCGCGTTCAAAAGGATTATCATCCAGGAAAACCATGCTATCTAAGCCAATCTTTAATTCCTTTGCGATGGCTTCAATATTAGAAGCTTTGTCATTCCAATTTATCATCGTAGAGGAAAAATACTCTTTTCGAAGGATCATATATGGATGGGTTTCTATAACATTCATGGCATCGTCATAATTATTTTTGCTGCATATTGCCAGTAGGATTCCTTTTGAATGGATATTACGAAGTGCCTGTTGAAAATCCCAAAAAGAACGTCCTCTTCCATCTATATCAAGTCGAATCCCTTCGATTCCGTCTTCTCCAACGACTCCTCCCCATAGCGTGTTATCTAGATCTAAAACAATACATTTTTTAGCTAATCCTTTAAAAGAATAAATATATCTTGAATATTCTTTTGCAAGCAAATCAAGATAGCATTTGCGTTCATAAGTTTTCGTGAGATAATAAGCCTTATGTTCAAAGACTTCAGCAAATCCATGATGACCAATAAAGCCATTATAGTCAAAAATGAATAACTGGGGAATTTTAGTTGACAAATTATTAAGATGCTCATTTATCCTTGTGATAGACGATTTTAGTCCGAGCTGATTTTTGGTGTCTAAAATATCAAGGGGGGAATAAAAAGGGATATAAAAATTGTTCATTACAACAGTAGCACCAATCTGGTTGCGTAGTGTTAGGACAAGGTTTTCTATATCTAGGCTAATTTTGTCCAGAATCATAATCTTTTCGCTTTGAGGCAAGTTTAAAAACTCAATGGCGTATACTTGTGAAAAAAGTTTATCTCCTTGCAGCATGATGAAAACAAGACTTGGTTGAAACTTATATAGTTCGCTTTTAGGGTCAAGTATTTCCTGATTATATTGATTATATCCACCGTTATAGATTTCAATGTTATACCTTGACAATTGCCTCAAGAATGCCTTTTTGAAATAATCCAGAGTATAGTTACCTAGTAGTGCTATTTTCATACTTTTTAGCTCACCTTCTTCTAATGTCTGCTCTTAATTACAATATCTAATAAGGAATATATGTCTACAGATCTTAGCTTTAATTGTACCAATTTCCTAATGTGGGGACAAGGGCTAAGGGCGTATTTTTATTATTTTTTTGGAAAAAAATTGACTAATATTAAAGCTTTGCTTATACTTGAAATAAGTCTCTATACTTAACGGATAGAGAAAGCTGTGAGATTGAGAATTTATGCCTTGCTCTTGCGTTGAGAACCAAGTGCAAGATTATAAGAGCGTTAGATGCTTTTTTAAGAATACCAAAGTAGGAGGACTAAGTATGAATGGTGGACCCGTATATATATTGCTGAAAGAGCTTTCAGAAACGTATCCAACTCAAGATGGAATTCAAAAAGCACTAAATAATATGACAGAGGAAGAGGCTCAAGACTTGGAGGCTATTCTTTCGTGCATCAATAAAACTTATAATTTTGATTATGATGATATAAAAAGATGCTATGACGTTTTTGTTAAAGATACATTGGTAGAATCAAAATATTTTCTAGACAATGGTAAATATCGTTGCTCCACCTACGAAGAAGCCAATAAATACATGTATTCAAAAGAAGAGCATTATATGCGTTCTTATCAGGTGGGGATTATTTTGTCTCTCTTTATTTGGGAGAGGCACAGTGAGGAGAGACAATATTTTCTTGATATACTAAAAAATGCAGCAGGTAATAATTATTTGGAAATCGGCGTAGGGCATGGTTATTACTTTTCGCTTGCTCTTCAACATACCAATTTTAAATTCTACAGAGGAATTGACCTTAATCAGGATAGTGTCAATATGGCGAATGCCTTGGTAGAAACACTTAATAAAGAGGCGGCGGGAACTTATAGTATAGGAGTTCAAGATCTTTTTAACCTAAGCACCGAGACCACATATGATGCAATCATATGTGGTGAAGTTTTGGAGCATGTTGAGAAGCCACAAATGTTTTTAGAGCAAATTCGTAGCCTTTCCAATGAAAACACCCTAATATATATAACAACCGCTATCAATGCACCTGAAATTGATCATATAACATTATTTTCATCACCAGATGAAGTGGCTCAGTTGTTTTCTGATTCGGGGCTAACGATTGTTGATATGAAATTATATCTATACCGTAATTGCGACTTGGAAAAATGTTTAAAAAGAAGAAGGCCCATTCTGGTTTCAATTGTCGCTAAAAGAAGGCGCTAAATAACGATTCAAAGAGAAGAAAAAAATATTTTGGATGAAGAAGTTCATGAGAAATACCAGAAAGCAGGATTTTCCTAAATATTGATGTATAAATGCCAAGGCGAAAAGACTTCTCCTTGGCATTTGTTGAATAAAACATTAAAGAAAGCAATTGAGGTTCCAATGCTAAGAAAACAAGATTTATAGGTCAAAGCAGGTTTAGTATAAAGTAATTGAAATATGTCTCCGATAAATATAATAGAAATTATTATATTTGTTGTTATCTTATTTTATCATCATAACAATGGAACCGGTTATATTCCAAGGAGAACAATTATGATCGTACAGCATAACATGAGTTCAATGAATGCAAACAGACAATTAGGGATTACCACAAATAAATTAGGAAAATCAACCGAAAAATTAAGCTCAGGCTATCGCATAAACCGTGCAGGTGATGACGCCGCCGGGCTTGCCATATCCGAAAAAATGCGTGCCCAGATTCGTGGTATGGGGCAGGCATCAGCCAATGCAAATGATGGTATTTCATTGATTCAGACCGCAGAGGGTGCTCTTCAGGAAAGCCAGAATATCCTGCAAAGAATGCGGGAACTTTCCGTTCAGGCAGCGAATGATACAAACACAAACGAAGACAGAACGCAGATTCAAAATGAAATTACCCAGCTAACCCAAGAAGTTGACCGTATTGCCAATTCATCAGAATTTAATACAAAGAAACTACTAAATGGTGATTTGAAAGGTGCAGCAGAATGGAAAAGAGGAAACATTTCACTTGATGGAACCTTCAAAAACGGATCCGTTTCGGTTGTTACACCGACCGAAGATGATTGCAGACGTGTTGCCATTGATGACGTTGTTCGATTAACCGTACAAGATGATGCCGGTACCTTAAAGGTGGAGTCATTAAATGGAAGTCTTTTCCACTGTCCCGGCGACTTTTCAACAGATGGTTGGATGTGTTTTCATTCTGGTCAATTTACCACAGACGAAGGGACGGATGTAGAGCCCCTTTATTTGTATATTAATAATCCAGAGAAGCTGACAGCAGGAGATGTTATCACAATTTCGCTGACGAAGATGACCAAAAGTGAAGCAGCATCCAACGAAAAAGAAGCTCTGCGGCTTCAAACAGGGGCAAGCTCCGGACAAGAAGTAACATTGGGCATTAATAGTATGAAAGCCAAGGATTTGGGGATCGTACAGACCGATACTACAGACCTGAGCGGCGGAAGTGCTGTACATGGTGAAGGTATGCCTCTCGACGTTACAACCCAATCAAATGCATCCATGGCGATTAAAGCATTTGACAAAGCACTGAATGTAGTGTCTACAGAACGAGCTAAGCTTGGGGCAATGCAAAACCGTTTGGAACATACAATTGCTAATCTGGATACCTCAGAAGAAAACCTGCAAGCAGCCGAAAGCCGAATTCGTGATTTAGATATAGCAGATGAAATGACAGATTACTCCAAAGAAAATATTTTGATGCAGGCAGGTCAGGCAATGTTGGCTCAGGCAAACCAGTCAACACAAGGTGTGCTTTCTTTATTAAAATAGCTTTATTTTGTAAGCAATTTGTACCGGAACAAGATATCAAACCTATTTTTTTGAAGAGGAGTGGGTTATGCATATAAATTTGGATATATCTGCCTTAGCAGCAGAGTGGGAAAAGACACACAGTTTTCCTGAAAACGAAAGACAGGAAAAGCTCCAAGAAATGCTCCAGGCCGTTCAGATTGCAGATGAGGCATTAGGAAGAATGGAAATTATTCTGGAGGAAATGCGTGCTACTGCAAAAAGAGCTTCAGAAGATTTGGCTGTTAATAATAAAAAGAATGCAGCAAAGTATCAAAAACGCATAAACGATTTAACTTCTCAATTAAATGAAATTGCAACTTCCACCCAAGCAGGGTCAAAAAAACTGCTGGATGGAAACTTTAACGAATATATATAAACTTTTTTTCTTAATTAAGCTCTTGCCAAAGCCTAGCTAGTGCACCATCTTCTAAATAACTAGACCATTCGCTGGTCTGATTTCCCGAGAGCACGAATGAAAAAGCCTCAGTGTAGCCCGCTACACCTACGTTTTTTCATCCGTACTCTCGAAAAATCATCCTCACCGATTGGT
>JAVBLX010000134.1:0-6527 GCA_031553075.1 Acetivibrio sp. | reverse complement strand
CAATGACCTCTTCTTCCAGATAGAAAACTGCTTTATCCGTATTGGCAATCGCATATATTTTAACCGACTTATTCAGGTTTCGGACCGCATCGATGATGGCATCCGTAGCCAGATTATCCAATGCAACCACAACGTCCACGGCTTCTTCCGTCAACTCTCTCTGCAAAAAGAGCATCGTCTGGAAGTTCGTTTCATTTTCATTGCGGGTCCAAAGTACCCGCTTATCAATCTTGCCCTCCAAAGCCTGAGTAAGCCCCTCATATCGTTGTAATACGCTGTCACGCTGTTGATTTTCGCCAATAATGGCAACCTTTACTTTTGGTAATTCCCGACTTACAATCGCCTCTCCCAAAGTCTTTCCCATAGCATAATTATCTGCGGAAACCACATTAATGGGATCTTCCTTTCCTGCACCTGTTTCTATCATAATAACCGGCAACTTAATTTGAGCATAATCCAGATACTTCTTCATTAATTCACTGTCACAGGCAGCAATCATCAAGGCCGATGCACCATTATTAATCTCACGGATAATTAACGAGGCCTGCTCGCGGATATCATTTTCACGACCGGTTTTAACAATATTAATTTCTGCACCCAGGTCCTTGGCCGCCAGTTCGGCGCCTAACTGAAGATTTTCCCATTGGGAAGAGATATTTCCGCCATACAAAATGACAGAAATATTGGTCGGCTCCCTGCTTTCTCCATCCGCCAGACTATAGTAGTAAAGAAAGCCTAAAACAAGGAAAAGAGTCAAAAAGACAATACTTAATCGATGCAATGCTTTGTTGTTTTTCATGTCCTTCTCCTTTCTTCCGCCTGAATCTGAGAAAATGGCTGTTTTGGAAGACAAATCCTCACCGTGGTCCCTTCATCCAGTTCACTTTGAATCGACAACCCATAATCACCTTTAAAATAAAGCCTGATTCTCTGATCAATATTGCGCAGTCCAATTCCAGCCCCCTTTTTACGAACTCTGGTATCGTCTGTAAGGAGTAGCTCCACCACTTCCGATTTCATGCCCATACCGTTATCAATAACATCCAGAAAAATGTCCTCATCCTTTTCATACCCCCGGAGAATAATCTTTCCTTCATTATCCTCCATATGCTGAACGCCATAATAAATGGCATTTTCCAACAATGGTTGGATGATCAGCTTGATCGTACTGTAATCTTCAATGGCTGGATCAATATCAAATTCAATATCAAATTTATTTTTATATCGAATCTGCTGAATATCCATGTAAGATTTTGCGTGGGCAATCTCATCCCGGATGGGAATAATGTTTTTCCCCTTGCTAAGACTGATGCGAAACAGCTTTGCCAAAGAAGTAATCATTGCTATAGCTTTCTGATACTGGGCATTTTCCACCAGCCACACAACCGAATCCAGTGTGTTATACAGAAAATGAGGGTTAATCTGAGATTGAAGAACATCCAGCTCGCTTCTTCGTTTTTCCTGCTGTTCACGTACCCTTTCCTCCATCAGCTGCTTCATCTGTTTTACCATAAAGTTTATGGTTCTGCCCAGATGGCGGATTTCATGCGTTCCGCCAATATATACATCCATATCCCAGTTACCGCTTTCCAGATCATTAATGGAATCTTCCAGTTTTCGGATTGGATCGGTCACTCTGGAGGAAATAATGATATTACCTGACAAAATCAGGAATATGGTCAAAAAAGCAATCATGATCGTAAACAACCGGATATGATACATATTTACATAAAATTCCTTAACGGGTATGACGCTGACTAGCTTCCAGCCGGTATAGCCAACGGATTTTACCAGTACCACCCGCTTTTCGCCATGGAATTCCTCTACATGCTCACCATCCTCATACTCTGCCACAGCCTGATTGTTTTCCATATGCAGACCGGAGTAAATGGCTGACTGCTTGGGGTGATAGATAATTTCGCCATTGCGGTCGGTTAAATACACATACCCAGCCCCTTTTTCATTTGCCTTGGTCAGGAGCTGTTCGATGCTGCTGAAGTTCATGTTAATCATCAAAACGCCCATACGGGTACTTCCAACATCAGTCAGCTCTACGGAACGGCTTAAGGTTACCACCCAGTAATACCGGAAGTTACTGCTTTCAAACAGATTCTGTACATAGGGCGTGGTAAAATGAAGGCGATCGATTTTTTCATTGGCCTGAATAAACCAGCTCTGATTTTTTATATCAATTCCTTTTTTCTGCTCAGCAACTGGCGCCGCCGCCATGACGCTGCCATTCTCTGTGATGCAGGCAATACTGATTAAATTATCCTTATTGGCTTCATAAAGAAGATTCATTTCCTTGTCAATCGGTTCCCTGGTCAAGTCCCTGTTTTTAATGACAGTAAAATACATGGCATCCGATATGCCCATCATGCTTCTCAAATAAGAATGTAAGTTTAAGTTAGCCTGGTCCAGAAGCTGCTTGTTACTCTCAATGGCCTCTCGCCTGGTGGTCTGTGAAAATTGGGTATAGAGAACTATCCCCATAAAGCTCATCCCCACAATGGCAATTGCGGTAAAGGATATGGAAATAATCATCTGTATACTTCTGTGCTGCAACCATTTTTTCATAATACTAGCCCTTTTCTGCCTGATTTACACGGTATTTGGAAGGGGAAATCCCATATTTCTTTTTAAAGACATAACTAAAATAATTGGGATCCATATATCCCACCATCTCCGAGATAATATATGCCTTTTCTTCCGTTGTATTTAAGAGCCTGATAGCTGACTCCAGGCGCACCTGGGTAAGGTAATTGACAAAGCTCATGTTCGTCTCTTTTTTAAACAGAGTAGAAAAGTAGGTCGGACTCAAATTCAAAAAATTACATAATTTTTCTACGGAAATCTCCGGGTCTCCATATTTTTCTTCGATGTATTGTTTTGCCTTGTCGATCAAAAGCTTGGTAGCATCCGTCCGCTCCCGGCGAATCTGACCGCGAAGATTAAGACAAATGGATATAAACCGCTCTCCCATCGCCTGGAGAGATTCAAAATCCTTCACGCTTCCTTGAAAATAAAGCTCCATTCCATCTAACTGCTCTGCATCTAACTCATAAACCCGGGAAAGACGGGTAATTTCCACTGCCATTTCCATAAAATAAGTCTGAAGGGCTACCATGGAAATATTGGCCTGCTCCAGTTTGACTATTTGCCCCCTGATTGTCTGCTCGATATCCTCAGGGGTACCAAATTTTATATCCCGGATAACCGCCATGATTTCCTTCTCATTGATTGCAAACCGTTCTTCTGATTTCGGCTCGATATCCTGAATAAAAACAGCCTGATTGGGGCCTACCAAGATTCGATAGTCTAAAGCTGTCTCCGCTTCTTCCAGGGAATGACTTAAATCAATCAGTTCTGTACAGGCATTCCCAATCCCGGCGGAAATGTTAACACCCAGAATCTTGGAGGACATTTTACAGATTTTATCCATTGCTTGAACAAATGCGGTCAGCTGGGCTTTATTGTCCAGCATGGCAATTACACCAATCTTGTCCAGATTGTTCACGCTCCTGATACGAAACTCTTTTTCCAGGTTTTCCTCTACAATCTGCTGGAGTGATACCAACACCAGATTGTTTTCCATCACTACTTTCCTAATGTCTTTCTTTCTGGATTCTTCGCCGCTGGTATCTTCACTTTCGAAATCTTTCTTTATTGTATCTTCACTTTCGAAATCTTTCTTTATTGTATCTTCACTTTCGAAATCTACATTTCTGGTATCTTCACTTCCGAAACCTTCCTTTCTGGTATCTTCACTTCCGCTTTCACCAAGATCGCCAGCGCCAGCTTCCGTCCTCAGAACCCCCGCCACATAATAGGGTGCCTCCAGATTTAGCTGATACTGTCCAGCAAATACGTCAATTTCCGATTTAAGTACATATCCCTCTAACAGAGAAATAATAAACTTTTGCTGAAGTAAAGGAAGACTCTTCTGATAGTAGGCCTCCAGCCGCTCCATATTCCGTTTCTGATCTAATTCTTCATCCAGCCGCTTTTTGATTCGTCTGAAAACCTCCTGAAGCTCCAAGGTATCAACCGGCTTTAATATGTATTCTTCTGCTTCCAGCTTAATGGCTTCCTTGGCATACTCAAATTCGTCATAACCAGAGAAAATAACTATCTTGGTTCCATAAATCCGTTCCTTCAGTTTCTTACAAAAGGTAATTCCGTCCATAAAGGGCATTTGAATATCTGTAAGCACCACATCCGGGCACAGCTTTTCAACCTTTTCCAGAGCATCTTCCCCGTTCTCTGCTGTTTCTACCACTTGAAATCCAAGAGATTCCCAATCCATTCTGCGAGTAATGGCTTCTCGCACTTCTTCTTCATCGTCTACAATCATTACGCTATAGTATTTCATAATCGGCTCCCATCTGTGCGTCACTGTGTGCATATCAATAAGGGTTGTAAATTATGCCGCTATAAAGCACAAACTTACACTTCACTCCATCAATTGTACTTCCGTATAATATCCACCTTCGACTACCATTTTTTCATAGTTGTCCACATCCAGAATTTCCGGTGTACACAAATACGAAGGCACTACCAAAATTCCATTATCATATTGATTTGTATCATTTATCTCCGGCTCCGCATTTTCCAGCACAGCCTGTACCATGGTCACACATTTTGTTGCCAGTAACCGGGTATCCTTAAAAATTGTCATCGCCTGATATCCAGAAATAATATTTTTCATTGCCGCCAAATCCGCATCCTGCCCTGTAATTAAGGGCCAGTCCGTTCCCAACTCATATCCGTTTCGAAGCAGGGCTGTTTTTGCCCCATAACAGAATCCATCAAAAGCAGAGCAAACAATATCCAGCGGCTCCTCTGCGTAGTACTCCACCAAATACTCCTCACACATTTTTTCAGCCGTTTCCGTCAGCCACCGCAAAATACACGTCTCTTCGAAAGAAATCTTACCAGACCTGCATACCAGTACTCCATTGTCCAAATATGGTTTTAGCACTTCCATCATACCATCATATAAATACAACGCATTATTATCATCCGGAGACCCCATAAAGAACTCAATGGTATAGCTTTTATGGTCCCTCGCTGCCGTTTTCAATTCTTTTTTTTCCTCAATATACTCACCAATCTGTCTGCCAATCAGCTTATTGTCAAAGGTAGCATAATAAGAGACTGCATCCGTCTTCATTAACAGACGGTCATACGCAATGACATAAATCCCCCGCTTCTGTGCCATTTCCAGAACATCCACCAAAGCCTCCGAATCAATAGAAGAAATCACAAGGCACTCTACTCCATCTAAAATCATATTTTTAATCTGTTCAATCTGCAATTCAATATTATTGTCCGCGTAATCCAAATTCACCTCATACCCCAGAGCCTCCAGCTTCGCCTTCATATTGGTTCCATCACTAATCCAACGCTCTGAAACACGGGTCGGCATGGCAACTCCAACCTTGCGTACCTTAGAAGGCTCCGTTGCCACCTTCTCCCAACCATTTTCCGTTATAAAATCAGGCAGCTCCTGAGATATCTTCTTATCCTTTCTGCCAGAGCAACCAATCAAAGCCATTATCAAAATCAGCCCAGCATAAAAAGCCAGCCTTTTCTGTCTTTTCCTCCGCACGCCTATGCTTCCCCCATTTCTCTTTCAATTTCCTATAAACAATCCAAACGCACACAACCACACGTGTTCGGACAATTTTTGACTAATTTTACTATATTTCATTTCCCTTCCTTTTGCAACTTGTTTTCTTTACCAGTCCACACAAAAAAGGATTATTGTCACCCCAACCTGCACTACTCTCTTGGGAGTTAGTTGTTGAAGGGGGTTGGGAAAACCGGACGCAGCCCAGGAAAGGTTCGGCGGGAACGTGGGGGATGGGATAGAAAAAAATCCACCTTCGCAGGGCAAGAAGGTCTAGGGCAAAGCACCTGGACTGTGGCTGTTTACGGGCCGGGCTCCATGGTGCGTCCGTGCACCAATCGCCCTGTCTCGGCATCCGTGCCTCGACTCCCTACGGTATCGAAGCTTTGCCCAAGACCTTCTAGCCCTGCTGCGGAATGGATTTTTTTCCATCCCATCCCCCACGTTCCCGCCGAACCTTTCCTGGGCTGCTGGTATTCTCAAACGTAAGGTCTACAACTAACGGAGGGCGTTTATGTACATGGATACCCGGATGGTTTTTGTGTACTAATAGACAGAATGAAGACTAATCGGAAGTACCACTTTACTGACTATATTAGCTGTCATGTGGCACTTTCAATTAGTCTTATTTATTATAAGTAATGGTTTAGATTAATAAAGTTACAATCTGAGAAATCAGCTGGATGAGGGGCAATGGAAAGGGCGCAGAAAAGAGACTTGGTGGTGGAAAACACTCCATTTGGAGCAGGTTTAGGGGTTCTTGGCGAATCTTCGATAAACTAGGGGAAAATGCCCATGGACGGGCATTTTAGAGTGAGTGGACAAGGATGTCCATCGAGCTCGACCCGTAAAGAGCCACTGTCTAGCGGATTCGTCTTAGAACCCCTTAACCTGC
>JAVBLX010000054.1:0-8324 GCA_031553075.1 Acetivibrio sp. | reverse complement strand
GAAAACAGCAGAGGAACTTGTGAGAGAAAGTATTTCCCTGAAAGAAGGAGCGCTGATTACGGAAGCGTATTTGAACGGGATTTCGTGGAAAGAATTTCAGTTTCCTTCCAGTGTCACCAATGAACTGAAAAATGCCATTTGCCGTGAACAACTGGATAAAATAACAGAATGGGGAGAGGCTTTTATCCAATACATAGAGGATGGACCATACCCGGAAAAGGAAATCAGACAGGCTTACCTAAAGGGAATTTATCTGCTGCTGGATACCATTCGGGATATTCATGCAGACAGTTATGATCAGCTAAAAAATGCCAATCTTCTCACTCTTTTGACGGAAGCGGTTACCCTGCACGAAATGGAACAGTGCTTTCGGGATGGGATATCCTTGCTGGCAAAGCCTCAAAGGGTGCGGGAAGATATTAGTAATTATACCATTAAGAGAGCCATCAATTATATTCGAGAACACTATCAGGAAGGAATTACGCTGGAAGAGGTTTCGGGACAGTTGGGGATTACACCGGAATATTTAAGTACCCTTTTTAACCGGGAGATGAAGGTGAATTTTTCAACTTTTTTACGACAGTTTCGTATCAGTCATGCTAAACGGCTATTGAAAGGAACGGATTTGAAGGTATATGAGATTGCCGAAAAAGTGGGATATAGTGATTCTAAATATTTTGCCAGAGTATTTAAGGAAGAGCTGGGAGTGTCCCCGGGAGATTATAGAGACATGGAGTAAAAGGTGAAAGACACAAAAAAGCAAAAAGCAGTGCAAAGAATTTAACAGGAATGAGAGAAGGTTGGTAAAAAATGATAAGAAATCTTATAAAAACAGGAAAATGGATTGTGTTGCTTTTGATGATTTTTTTCATGGTGTCATGTAGCCGGGAAGGAGAACAAGAGGAAGCACCGAAGAATGTGGCAGGAAAGCAGGAAGTAGTAATCTGGTCATATTATGAGACGGAACAGCAGAAAAAGGGATTGGACTGGATGATCCAAAGGTTTAATAACAGTCAGGACAAATATGAAGCCCGGTGGGAATACCATGGTCCTGCGTCGGAGTTTACCAAGCAGTTGTCTATCGGTGTAACGGAAGAGCAGCTTCCGGATCTTGTATTGATTGATAATCCTGATATGAGACGTTATGTGGAGCTGGGAATATTTGAAGATATTACGGATTTTGTAAAACAGAGCTTTGAACTGACAGAATTCTACCCCGAGGTAATTGGTTCGGTGGAATATGGAAATAAATATTACGGAATGCCATTCTGCTGTAATAATGTTGGTTTGGTTTACAACAAACAGATGCTGGAAGCGGCAGGGGTTATTCCGCCAACAAGCTGGGAGGAATTACGTGCTGCCGCTGAGGCTCTTACTCAGGACGGACGATATGGATTTGCCATGTCAGCCATTACAAAGGAGCAGGCCGCCTTTCAGGTGCTGCCTTGGATTCTTTCTACCGGGGAAACCATGAAAACCTTAGGCGGAGCGGGGACTCAAAAGGCACTTGAATTTTTGAAAACCCTGATAGAAGATGGGTCCATGTCTAAGGATTGCATCAACTGGTCTCAGGTAGACGTGGCCAGACAGTTTGTAGCAGGCAATTGTGCCATGATGGAAAATGGACCATGGGCATTGCCCCTTCTGGAAGAAGCAGGAATTCAGTATGAAACAGTAATGCTGCCAGTTGATAAGGGGAATCTGACCGTATCCGGTGGAGAAAACTTTGGTGTAATAAGAGGAAAAAATGTCGATGGAGCACTGGCGTTGATTCAGTATTATTATCAGGAGGATGTGATGATTCCAGTAAATGAACAGATGTATTCGTTACCGCCGGTAAAAGCAATGGCAGTTAAATTTCAGGAAAAAAATCCGGTCTATCATGTGTTTGTGGAGCAGATGGATCGTTGTATCAGTCGTAGTGCATATCCAGAGTGGCCGATAATAACCGGAGAACTTTCCGATGCCCTTTGTCAGGTGATTGTTGGTGGTAAGACACCGGGGGAGGCAGCTTCTTCCATTAGAAAAATCATACCTGACTAAGTGACTGGAAGGAAACCTTAAAGCGTGGTTCTTGGACCTGAAAATAATACAGAGGTTCTTGAAGCTGAATATAATACAAACTTTGCCTGATCGGAACTTCCTAATAATGGGGGATTATTTTAAACTGGGTGGAGATTTTTCATCTGACTTTACAGTCAGGTAAAGGAATCTCCACCCAGTTTAAATTTTTACCCTAACAAAGGATGCGCCCTAATTCTATAATTAGCCTATCAACTAAACCGAAAAGGAGAATATGTTTATGAGAAAGAAACTGATTAGCCTGCTGATGTGTGTTGCATTAGCAGCAACCATGGTAACCGGATGTGGCTCTAAGGGAAATGATGCAGGAGGAAATACAGCAGGAACCGATTCCACCGGCACGGTATCGGAGAATAAAGGGGCCGACAAGGGAGGAAAAACAGAAGTTGTTATCTGGGATTATTTTGAAACCGATGCTCAGAAGGAAATGATACAGACCTTAATGGATGGATTTAATTCATCACAGGATAAGTACACAGCAACTCATGTATATGTTCCTTTTTCCGATTACGAAAAGCAGTTAACTTTGGGAATTGCATCCGGCGAGCTTCCTGACCTGGTTATCCTGGATGGTTGTTCCATGGCTTCCTTTATTTCATTGGGATTATTTGGTGATATTTCTGATGCAGACATTGCTTGGGATGAATACATAGAAGGACCATTGAATTCCACCATGGCAGATGGCAAGCATTATGGTATTCCATTTGCAACCAACTGTACTGCTTTGTTCTACAACAAGGATATGTTTGATACAGCCGGAATTGCTTATCCAAATGAAAACACAACCTGGGCTGAGTTCCATGAAATGGCAAAAGCACTTACCAAAGATGGTGTGTCAGGCTTTGGAAATGCTGCAACCAATACCGATGAAGGAACCTTCCAGTGTCTTCAGTGGCTGTATACAGCAGGCGGAAGCTATACGGATATCACTTCTGGTCAGGCAGCTTATGAGCTGATGCAGGAAATGATCAATGATGGTTCATGGACAAAAGAATGTGTAAACTGGACACAGTCAGATGTTAATAACAACTTTATGGCAGGAAACCTTGCAATGCAGCAAAACGGCCCATGGCAAATTCCTGGAATTGCTAAAAATGCACCTGAGTTAAACTATGGTGTAACCGTGTTACCAAAATTTGATGCGAACTCTGGTCAGGCAACTTCTATTCTCGGCGGTGAGAACATGGGAGTGGTAAAGAAGGATGATACAGCAGGAGCAGTAGAATTCCTTAAATATTATAACCAGACCGATAATATGGTAAATGCTATGAAACAATATGGTTCCTTCCCTCCAAAAGCCGAAGCAGCGAAAGATAGCTATTGGACAGAAGATCCAATACAGAAAGAATTTATTACCCAGCTTACTACTTCCATACCAAGAGGACCTTCTGCAGCTTGGCCATCCTACTCAGCGGCTATCCAGAAAGGTTTCCAGGAAGCATTGACCATTGCTAAGACGCCGGAGCAGGTAGCTCAGGATACTCAGACAGCAGTAAATGCAGTGAAATAATAAGCGAGTGGAGTGTGTTGTCAAGTTGATTATTCCTTAGTAATACAAATTGACAGATAACGATACATTTGCGAGGAGGCTGCCTTGACTTATGATTGAACGCATCATAGAAAGGCGGCCTCTTTTTGAGAAAGGAGCCATATGGCATGAACGGAAAAAAGAGATTAAGTGCTGCTGCCAGAATGGGTATTTTATTTACCCTCCCAGCAGTGATTTATATGGTTATTTTCATCGGATACCCCATGATCCAAAATATTATTTTAAGCTTTAAAAATGTGGACGTATATACATTTGCTGATTCTACCAAACAAAATTTTGTGGGCTTTGAGAATTATAAAGAGCTGTTTACCGGAACCAATTCGATCCTGTTAAAGGCGATCACCAACACTTTGATATTTACCGTGGGTTCCATCTTTTTTCAATTTTTTATTGGCTTTGGTCTTTCGTTATTATTTAATAAGAAATTTCCCTTCTGTTCCTTTTTACTGGGAGTAACCATGATTTCCTGGTTGCTTCCAGTGACCGTTGCCGGTTTGTTATTTAAATTTATGTTTGCCAGCAGCGGCGGTATCATTAACCAGTTTTTAATGGCAGTCGGTTTGGTTGACCAGCCTCTGGATTGGTTGCTAAAGCCAGGACTTGCCATGGTGGCAGCGATTGTGGCAAATATTTGGATTGGTATTCCGTTTAATATGATGCTTTTAATTACTGGTCTTACCACCATCCCGGGCGATGTATATGAAAGTGCCAGTCTGGATGGTGCCAATAAGGTGCAGACCTTATTCCGTATCACGATTCCCATGATTAAGCCAGCGATTATGTCTGTTTTAACCCTTGGATTTGTTTATACCTTTAAGGTATTTGAGCTGGTGTGGGTAATGACGAAAGGCGGTCCGGTGAGTGCTACTGAATTGGTATCCACATACGCATATCGGCTTTCCTTTGAAGAATTTCAGTTCAGTAAAGGTGCGGCAGCAGCAAATGTGTTATTTTTGATTCTGCTGGCAGTGGGAAGTCTGTATATTAAAACCATAAGTGATGATGAAGTGATGTAACATTGCAGCATAACAGCGCAGAAATGAGGACTAGAATGAAAAAAGAGAAGAAAAGTAAATTAATATCTTTCCTTGTAGGTGGAATCGTATTTTTGGTTTTTATCTTTCCACTTTATTGGATGGTTGTTACAGCATTAAAAACCCAGGTGGAGATTTTCACCATCCCAACCCCTCTCTGGCCAAAGAATCTTACGCTGGAAGCTTTTGAAAAGCAGCTTTCCACATCCGGGGATACGCTAATGGGATTTCGGAACAGTATGATTATTGCATTGGGAGCCATGGCAATTTCTACCGTCCTTTCTATACCAGCAGCTTATGGTCTTGCAAGATTTCGCTTTAAAGGGCGAAGGGTACTGGTACTATTTTTCCTGATAACGCAGATGCTCCCCTCAACTCTGGTGTTGACTTCTTTGTATATTATGTTTTCCAAAATGGGAATACTCAACCATTATCTGGCTCCCATTCTGGCAGATGCTACGTTGGGAATACCTTTTAGCATTATTATTCTGCGGACCTACTTTATTCCCATACCAAAGGAATTGGATGAGGCGGCAAAAATAGATGGATGCAGCCATTTGACAGCATTTACCAAAATCATGCTTCCCATCGCAAAGCCAGGTATCATTGTTGCAGCGGTGTTCTCCTTTGTATATGCCTGGGGTGATTTGATCTATGGTATTACCTTTATTACCAATCCCAAGATGAGGCCGATTACCTCCAGTATTTATAACTATGTGCAGCAGTATCAGACGCTGTGGAATTCTACTATGGCATTTGGTATTATTGCAATCTTCCCGGTAATTTTAATCTTTATCTTTATGCAGAAATATATAGTAAGTGGATTGACCAATGGTGCAGTGAAGGCTTGATAATTGTGGATTGACCAATGGTGCAGTGACGGCTTGATAATTGTGGATTGACCAATGGTGCAGTGAAAGCTAATTCGATATACGTGAAGCACTTTAAATAAGCATAGAGGTGTGTAAACATGCTGTGTAAGCAAATTATTAATTATATGTGCTGCGAAAGCTCAAAAATGAGTGGATGAAGAGTAAGGAAGTTCTCTCTATATCCATATTTTGAGTGAAAAGTGCGCGGATAGGAGTTTATATGAGATTACAACCAATTAATACAAATCAGATACAGATACAGGACGAATTTTGGTCAAAGCATGTGGCTTTGGTGAAGGAAGTAGTCATTCCGTATCAGTGGGATGCTATAAATGACCGGATTCCCGATGCAGAACCCAGTCACAGTCTGGAAAATTTTAAGATTACCGCAGGGCTTTCAGAGGGTGAGTTTTATGGAGTGGTATTTCAAGATACCGATGTGGCAAAATGGCTGGAAGCAGTAGGCTTTGCCCTGGCCGGCGAAAAGGATGAAGAACTGGAAAAAACAGCAGATGAAGTCATTGACATCATTGAGAAAGCGCAGAGAACAGATGGATATCTGAATACCTATTTCACCATAAAGGAACCGGAAAAAAGATGGGCGAATCTATGTGAGGGACATGAGCTTTATAGTGCCGGGCATATGATGGAAGCAGCCGTTGCTTATTATAAAGGAACCGGAAAAAGAAAGCTGCTGACCGTAGTTCTTCGACTTGCTGATCTCATTTGTGATACGTTTGGTCATGGAGAAGGACAGATTGCCGGATATCCAGGGCATCAGGAGGTAGAGATAGGGTTGATAAAGCTTTATCAGGTGACGGGAGAACGGAAGTATCTGGACCAGGCTAAGTATTTTATTGATGCCAGAGGTGTTGGCGAAAATTACTTTTTGAAAGAAATGAGTCGTCCGGATTATAAGCAGATTTTCCCGGAATTTCGAAATTATGATCCTGTCTATTCCCAGTCCCATATCCCAGTAAGAGAACAGAAAACGGTAGAAGGCCATGCAGTGCGGGCCATGTATATGTATTCAGCCATGGCTGACCTGGCTTATGAGTATCAGGATGAAACCCTGATGGAAACGTGTAAAACATTATGGAACAATATGGTGGAAAAGCGGATGTATATTACCGGAAGCATTGGCTCCTCCGGTTTACTGGAGCGATTTACAACCGATTATGATTTACCAAATGACAGTAACTACTCAGAAACCTGTGCATCTATTGGAATGGCAATGTTTGGACAACGAATGGGAAACATCACCCGGGAGGCAAAGTACTTTGATGTGGTGGAAAAAGCCCTATATAATACCGTTCTGGCAGGGATTGCTTTGGACGGAAAAAGCTTTTTCTATGTAAATCCATTGGAGGTCTGGCCGGATAACTGTCTCCCACATACTTCAAAGGAGCATGTAAAATCCATTCGTCAGAAGTGGTTTGGTGTAGCCTGCTGCCCTCCTAATATTGCCAGAACCTTAGCTTCTTTAGGACAGTATATATATTCGGCAGATGAAGAATCGGTATATATCAACCTCTTTGTTTCGAATAAAATGAATTTGAAAGTCAAAGGAAATGATCTAAAAATAGAAATCGCTACACGGTTTCCAAAGGAAAATCATATCCAAGTAAAATATGCAGGAGTACCAGCAGATGGTTTCAGGCTGGCAGTTCGTATTCCAGAATATGCAAGGGATTTCGAGATTTTGCAGGAAGGCAGAAGCATGGTCTTTGAAGTGGAAAAAGGATATGCGGTTTTGAATCTTTTGGCTGATGGTGAGTTGGAAGTTACGTTTAAAGCCCCACCAAGGTTTGTACGGAGCAATCCATTGGTTCGGGCAGATAGTGGGAAAGTTGCACTGGTTCGGGGACCAATTGTGTATTGCCTGGAAGAAGCAGATAATGGAAAGAATCTTGGCGGAATTTATGTAGAGTCGAATACCTCGATTACAGAAACGGAACGAGATATTCTGGGCGGAATCGTAGGGTTATCTTTATCAGGAAAGCAGATAGCTCAGGAAGGGTGGAAATCAGAAGAGCTTTATGGTGAACATAAGGTTGCACTGGAGGATGTAGAGTTACAGGCAATTCCTTACGCCTATTGGAATAATAGAGGACAGGGCGAAATGATGGTTTGGATAAAAGAAAAGATTTAAAAAACATCCGACAGCATTTAATTACTAAAAATAAAAATATATAGAATTTTCCAAAACAAGTCAGAGTGTGCCTCGTCAGGTATCCTCAGGCTTGTTTTTTGATTTTATATGTTCATTTACTAAGAGTTTTGGAGATAACTAATCTGAATTTTTACATTTTTTTATTTTTTTTGCAATAAATTTTCAAAAATCAAAAAAATATCCCATATTAATAATAGGGAAAACTTTATCAGAGAATGCGTTGTGAGGTAGGAAAGGCTCAAAGCTGCTAAAGAACCTAAAGAAAACCTAAAGAAATCAAAGAAACCAAAGAAACTAAAGAAACAGGAAAATCGAAGGATACAGGAGGAAAAAGTATGGGGAAGAGAATACATGACTTTTCTCAAGAAACAGTGGAAGATATCCAGAAGACGCTCCAAAGGAGTATTGAGGAGGACGAGGAACCTCGTCTTCTGGAATGGTGGGATGATTCATGGCTTGACCTTACCGATGAGCTGGGAATCAGCCATTATTTAGCGGATGTAGAATCATATCGTCAGGAAGTAAAAGGTCGCCATGAAATCGCTTTGGAAGAGTTTGACAAACGTTTGGAGAGAGTGCATACTATAGACAAAGAATATGGAGCTAGAATGCAA
>JAVBLX010000099.1:0-7537 GCA_031553075.1 Acetivibrio sp. | reverse complement strand
TAAGTGAGTATTATGTGTTACAGTCATTGTACAGCCAGTTTGAGGCATTGCCAATATTTTGGGCAATGGATAACCCAAGATATGTAGTAGATTTTATTATCCAGCGTGAAAATGATATTATTCCTATTGAAGTAAAGGCTGACGACAATCTGGCCAGCAAAAGCCTCAAGCATTATAAAGAAAAATATGGTGACAAAATAAATTTAAGAGTTCGATTTTCCCTTGGCAATTTGAAACTGGATGATGATGTTTTGAATATTCCCTTGTTTATGGCAGACTATGCTGATAAAATAATGGGGATGGCATTGATGAATAAAAAAGCGAGGAGCCTGAAATGAAACGCATCTCCCTGGAAACCATTCAACAGCAAAACAGCTCAAAAACATATCTGCAGCTTCATGAGCATATCCTGAAGCGAATTTTGAGTGACCAGCTACGACCCATAAAAGCCTCCGGTACCAATGGGAAGAGACCAGCATTGTATTTGGAATACTGGCTTATGGAAGAGGCAAAGAACCGACCGGACAAGTTTTATCAAGAAGAGCTGTCTTATCAATTATCGCCAGCCATATCCAACGACTACTACCTATCCCATCTGGCCCAATACGAACAGGACAGAAGCTGGGTACTCATGCTGGATTCCTTTTTGAAAAGTCACCGGGAGGCGTTAAATACCCCGGTATCCTTGAATGAAAGAAGCTTCCAGATTTGGCAGCGAGAAAAGTTCCTGCAAAAAGAACAAGGCAGGAAAATACTCAAGCGGTGCGGAATGGAGTTAAGTGATTTTAATCTTTATGAAACCACGGAGCCGCTGGCCTACTATGTACAAAATCGGGAAACACCCCAGAATATATTAATATTAGAAAATAAAGATACCTTTTACAGTATGCGTAAGCACTTGCTTAGCGGAGAACAGACGATTCTCGGCCTTAAGGTGGGAACCCTTATATATGGAGCAGGGAAAGGAATTCATCGTTCCTTTCAGGATTTTGCCTTTTGTGTCGAACCATACATGCAGGAGGAAAACAATCAAATCTACTATTTTGGAGACTTGGATTACGAAGGGATTGGTATTTATGAAAAGCTGGCACAGCTCTTTGCCAAATATATACCTCCTTTCCAATTCCCCTCATTATTCGGGAAAGTCTGGAAACAGCCTTTGCCAAAGGCGAGGGAAGTGTTATTGAATTTCCGGAGGTCAGCTTCTACGTGCTTTTCAATGAAAACCTGTTAGATCAAGAAAAGCTGGCATTGCTGGTGGCAGAAAAGGAAGAGCTGCTGGAAAAGAAACGGAGTGCAATTCATATAAAGAAGACCGAGTATGAAGATTATTTTGAAAAGAAAGAGCGGATAAAAAATCAACATATATCTGAGAAATACTATGAAGAAACCAAGGCGCAGGTACTAAAAATAAACGAAATGCTGGAACAGATGGAAGCGGCTATTCGTAAAAAAGCAGAAGAAATGTCAGAACTGACCATTTGGATTGGACAACTGGAGGAGCAGATTCAAAGGGCCGAACGGGAGCAGGAATATAAAACCCGGTGTCTGGAAGATTTTAAAGAGCTTTACCACAGCTATGAGGTTTATCTGGAGCAGCATCGGCAGATGGAGAGGCTGAAAAAGCAGCTTGACCGCATGGAGGAACAGCGTAAATTGACTAAGAGCATGTTAGAAAAGCTGGAAGAGCAATGGCGGACGCTGGAATCAGAACATGACAGTATTTTAAGAGATATGGCACTACTGCAGGATAAATATTCGATTTATGCAGTGTATGAAAAACCTGCAATAGACGTAAAGACTGCTATAAGTGAAAAAACGGTAATCAATAAACCTGTAGCAGATGCAAGTCTTGCAGCAGATATTAACTATGATTTGATTGCATTAGAAGCCCGCTATCAGGCAATTACCTCAACAATGTCTACCACTTTGAAAGAACTGGAGGAGCAGGTTCGGGATACGGGAAGGCGATATGAAAAGGTTCAAAGAGAGTTGGCAGAAAAGTGTCAGAAGTATCATTTAGCCTCAGATGAATGGAAAGAAGTAGCCTATAACAAGAAAGAAGAGCTTCACCAGGAATCCATGCTGGAGGACCGCAATCGGAAAAAGACCGGCAAAGAAAGAGCCTGGAATGAAGAGGATAAACAGGCCGCCATTGTGACCCAGCAGGTGAAAGAACGGAAAGAAACCATGCGGAAGCAATATGAGCAGGACGAACCGATTCCTAAAAGCGAAATCCGAACCATTGATTTTGCGGCAAAAATGAATGAGTTTGGCTATCAGAAGGCAGAGCTGGAGAAGGTGGAAAGCCAGTGGGAAAAAAGGCTCCATATGTATGAAGATAATCTGACCGCAATGTCGGAATACTCCCAGTTTCCTGTAGTAGCAGAGGTTACTTGGGAAAAGAATTTTTTGGACATGAGCCAGAAAGAGCTGCGGGATTTTAAGGGAATGCTGGTGCGGGATTACAAAGGAGAGACCGAAGCAAAATGGAACCTGAAAAACCGCCTGGAGCAGCTCCTGAATCAGATTATCCGCAAAGAAGCCTTTCAGGAAGATTTTTATCGAAAACCACTGGAATCCATACTGGAATTAACCTATGATGCATCCCAAGTAATTAATCAACTGAACATCACCATTCAGTCCTACAACCGGCTTATGGAAAAGCTGGAGGTGGATATTTTCATGATTGAAAAAGAAAAGCAGAAAATAGTTGAGCTATTGGGAGACTATATGGAAGAGGTTCATCAAAATCTCGGCAAAATAGACGCAAACTCCACCATTACCATTCGGGAGCGTCCGGTTAAGATGTTGAAAATCCAGATTCCCGATTGGGCAGAGAATGAACAGCTTTATCAGGTCCGGCTGGAAGATTTTATGGATGAAATAACCGAAAAGGGAATTGAAATCTACGAACGTAATGAAAATGCGCAGGAATATTTCGGCACCCGCATGACGACACGCAACCTGTATGATACCATTATCGGTATTGGCAATGTTCAGATTCGTCTATACAAAATCGAGGAGCAGCGAGAATACCCCATTACCTGGTCAGAGGTTGCCAGAAACTCAGGAGGAGAAGGCTTCCTTTCGGCCTTTGTCATCCTTTCCAGTCTGCTCTACTTTATGAGAAAGGATGATTCGGACATATTTGCCAACCGTAACGAAGGAAAGGTTCTGGTAATGGACAACCCATTTGCCCAGACCAATGCCGCCCATTTACTAAAGCCGTTGATGGATATGGCACAAAAAGCCAACACGCAGCTTATCTGTCTATCCGGTCTGGGAGGCGAGTCGATTTATAATCGGTTTGACAATATCTATGTTTTGAACCTCATTGCCGCCAGCCTGCGTAATGGGATGCAATATTTAAAAGCAGAACGGCTGCGAGGCAGGGAAGAGGAAACAATGGTAGTGTCCCAGATTGAGGTGGTGGGACAGGAGCAGTTGTCATTGTTTTAATGAAAAGTGTCAGAGCTACTAAAAGTTAAGCTGTTGAAGCTACTAAACTATGCTGATATGGTGTTACATTTAAATAAAGACAGTTAGGAACTATTGCAGTCAAAATGGCAGTAGTTCCTATTTTTTGAATATGCTATAATTCTTTAGGAAAGGATTAAGAACTGTTTTAGAAAAAGGCTTTAAAGATTGTTTTAGGAATTATTTTGGGAAATGTTTTAGAAAAATGTTCTAGAGAGTCGTTTTAGAAAATAAAAAAATTTTTAAAATATCTGTAACGAAATGAAATGTTTTCCCACTTATATTGTGAAGAGGTAAAACACTATGATTGTTTATGCCGATGTGACAGGCTTGGCAGCGGTGGTGGCATGGTGCGAAGAGTGAAGCGATTTTCTAAGACGCTAAAAGACACCGCCGAAGAAATTCTGGAATTTCACACTGGAAGAATGTAAAAGGCCCATTCTTCACGAATTTTTACCGCTGGAGGCCACATGATTGGAAGGTTGATACGTCCGCTGAGGCGGGCAGAAAGGAGTTTGAAAATGGATAAGCAGAATATGGAGCAAATCTACATTGAAAATGTTTCAGCAGTATATAAGTATCTATTCTGCTTGACCCAAGACCCTGATCTGACCGAGGAATTGACTCAGGAAACATTTTATCAGGCAGTAAAAGGAATAAATCGTTTTCGTGGGGACTGCAAGGTGTCCGTCTGGTTGTGCCAAATTGGCAAGCGGCTCTGGTACAAGGAGTTGGAAAAGCGAAAGAAGAAGGAAGTCCCGTTGGATGACATGGAAGAAAGTATTCCGTCATACCAGAATATTGAAAAGGACTATTTGGACAGCCAGGAGAAAATCAGCCTGTTTAAAGAAATACATAAGCTGGATGAGATTTCCAAAGAAGTAATGTACCTGCGTCTATCCGGTGAGCTGAGTTTTGCTGAAATTGGTGAAATATTGGGAAGAACAGAAAACTGGGCAAGAGTAACATTTTACCGAAGCAAACAGAAAATTGTGAAAGGAAGGGAATAGCATATGAATAATATACCATGTACTCTTATAAAAGATTTATTACCATCTTATATAGAGAAACTAACCAGTGATGAAAGTAACGCTTTAGTCGAAGAACATTTAGCAGGGTGTCCATCCTGCAGCAAAGAGCTGGCAGAGATGAATACTCCTGTGGAGGCCGAAAAAGCCCCCGACGAAGAAATTGAATTTATTAAAATAATAAATAAAACGAAAAAAATGTATATTTTAAAAGGAACCATATTTGGGATTACACTCATCGGCCTCCTTGTGTCCTTTATTGTTGATGTTGCAATCAACCATAAGCTGACCTGGTCACTGATTGTAGACGTCTCACTTGTTTTTTTTGCAGGAAGCATTTCGACCTTATTTTTTAGCAAAAAAAATAAGGTTATAAGAACCCTCTTAGTGATGAGCGTTATGCTCCTTCCGATGCTATATGGTTTTGAAGCTATAATCAATACAAATTACCTGCAGCCACCGGTGTACTGGTTTACCACCTATGCACTGCCGATTTGTGGAATTTGGCTGGTAATCCTTTGGGCTACAGTAGTATTCTATAATTATGCTCGAATTGGCTTATGGAATAGCGCAGGTATTTTCTTGCTGCTGACCATTGTCGGCTCCTGTTGGACCAATATGATTGCCAATAGGGATTCCTTTTTGAACTTATATTCCAATAATTTAAAATGGATTGATTTACTGGCCTATTTCTTTTGTGCATTACTTTGTTTTGCAATTGAATCTATATTTAAGAAAAGAAAAAAATAGGAGACACTGTGGGGAAAGGAATGCATTTTCCGATTGGGTATTTATCTGACTTCCTGACAGGTAATAGTTATATTATACCTGGGGTTACAGTGATTATGCTGACAGCAGGGTATCGGTGTATCAGCGATATCAGGTTAGTGGAGGTAAGAAAATAAGACAAAATAAAAAGTAACAAAATTTTTTCCTTTAGCATAGAATTTATTATTTAAATCCACAAAATTAAATTTAGGGATTGCTATTTGAAATTAACGGTGCTATAGTGATTGCAGAACGAAGGTGTTCGGACGATAAGTCCGGGCACCTTTTTTGTTTGGTTCATTCTTGCTAAAAAAATCAAAAGGGAGGTAGTATTTTATGAATGCAGGAAGTAATGCTTTTATTCTTATCTGTGCGGCACTGGTATTCTTTATGACACCAGGGCTGGCGTTCTTTTACGGAGGTTTGGTACAGAGGAAAAATGTAGTCAATACCATGATGGCCTGTTGCGGTGTTATGGGATTATCCGTGGTGATGTGGATTGTCGGTGGTTTTTCGCTGGCATTTGGGGCAGATCATGGCGGCATCCTTGGGGGCTTGGAATATCTTTGCCTTAATGGTCTTGATTTTAACGCTACCAGTGATTATGCACCATCCATCTCGTCGCTGACCTTTGTTGTATTTCAAATGATGTTCGCCATGATTACCCCAGCTTTGATTACCGGAGCCGTGGTAGGCCGTATTCGCTTTAAGGCACTATTTCTTTTTATAGCCCTCTGGTCATTGGTAGTATATTATCCACTGGCGCATATGGTATGGGGAGCAGGTGGTCTTCTCGCCAAAATGGGTTCTGTGGATTTTGCCGGAGGAAATGTAGTTCACATCAGCTCTGGTGTAAGCGGCCTGATGCTCGCTATTCTGATTGGCAAAAGAAGAGGGGCAGAGCATATGTCCTATCGGGTGCACAACGTCCCCTTTGTCTTCTTAGGAGCCGGATTACTATGGTTTGGCTGGTTTGGCTTCAATGCTGGTTCAGCCCTTGCCGCCGACGGTCTTGCTGCTCATGCCTTTACTACCACCGCAGTGGCTTCCGCAACGGCACTTCTTTCCTGGATGCTCATTGACATTATCAAAGAAGGCAACCCCACACTGGTAGGCGCCTCTACTGGCTTGGTCGTTGGCCTGGTAGCCATCACACCGGGAGCAGGCTTCGTACCAATTTGGGCGGCTATTATTATTGGAGCCCTTGTCAGCCCAATCTGCTACTTTGCCATGAAGCTGCTGAAAAAGACCTTGAAAATAGACGATGCTCTGGATGCCTTTGGCTGCCATGGAATCGGTGGTATCTGGGGTGGAATTGCCACTGGCTTATTTACAAAAACAGAGATAAATTCCGTAGCCAGATGGGACGGTCTGGTATTTGGGGAAACCCGCCTGTTCCTTGCTCAGCTTGCAGGAATTGCCATTACGATCGCTGTTGCAGTAACGGGAACCCTGATCTGCGCCGGACTTACTCGTCTGGTTACCAAGCTGAGGGTAGAGCCTAAAGAAGAAATCCTCGGAATGGATATTACCCAGCATGGTGAAAATGCATATCCATCCTTTAACGGTCTTGATTAATAAAATGGAGGTGTGATTCGTATGATGTATAAAATAGAAGCAATTATCAGGGAAGAAAAGCTGGAGGACATTAAGGAAGCTCTTCACGGAATTGATGTAAACGGAGTTACCGTATCTCAGATTATGGGGTTTGGTGCACAGCGAGGCTACAAAACGGTGGTCAGAGGGGAAGAAATTGATGTTTTGATGCAGCCTAAGCTGAAATTTGAAATCGTGGTTTCTTCAGAGGAATGGAAGGAAAAGACGATTAAGATTATCCAGAAGGTGGCTTTTACGGGGGAGATTGGCGATGGAAAAATATTTGCTTATCAGATTACGGATGCGATAAAAATCAGGACTGGGGAAAAGGGGTATGAGGCACTTCAGTCTTGCTTGGAATATGGGGAGTAAACAGTAGTTTGAGTTACTAAAAATAAAAATATATAGAATTTTCCAAAACAAGTCAGAGTGTGCCTTATCAGGTATCCTCAGGCTTGTTTTTTTGATTTTATATGTTCATTTGTTAAGAGTTTTGAAGATAACTAATCTACCTTACCGATGAACTGGGAATCAGCCATTATTTAGCGGATGTAGAATCATATCGTCAGGAAGTAAAAGGTCGCCATGAAATCGCTTTGGAAGAGTTTGACAAACGTTTGGAGAGAGTGCATACTATAGACAAAGAATATGGAGCTAGAATGCAA